>NZ_JBVVUG010000053.1:0-65937 GCF_055809615.1 Algoriphagus sp. 10J20-15 | reverse complement strand
TCATTCACTTGTTTAAATTTCAGTTGGGATTGCTGCGCGATTTCTCCCAGAAATCCAGCAACAGAAGCACGACTGTTTTTCAGAACTACTTTTTTTGACAGATCTACACCAGCATCTGTATAGAAAAATGTAAAAGGGCTTTTCCTTTCAATTTCTCTGAAAGCATCTTTTATAGACAACTCTCTAGGTTGCATGGAAATCACAACCTTTTCTATATCATCGGCCTGAGTCAGCTCATCTGCCACAGCAGTAGAAAAGACTGACATCCCCAGCAGGAGGACTACTAAAAGGCCTAGATTTAGCAACGGATTTAAAACACGTAAACTCTTAATCATAGTACATCATTTAACATTAGGTTTATTATTTAATTCTCTTTGGACATCTATATCACTGATAGACAGTAGTTAATAGGACTTAACACAAAATCACTCTTTGGTGAAATTCACAAACACTGTATCCCTATTTATTCTATAATTAAAGTGATTTGAATAACTAAGAACTTCTAAAACATTTTCCAGAGTTTCTCCTTCTTGAAATTTCCCCACTCCCTTAGCTTTGTTGATATTTCCTTTCACTTCAAACTTTACCCCATACCATCTTTCTAAATTTTTGAATATATCTTCAAAAGGAAAATTTCGAAACTCCAGTACACCTGAAGTCCATTGAGTTTCCCGGGTGATATCTCCTTTCTTTTTCTCAAAAACGTCTTGTTCTGTAGCTAAAACCGCCTTTTCCCTGGCTCGAGAATGAAAGCCTCATTACTATGAGAATGGTTAACTCTTACTTTTCCCTCTACTAGTAATACCTCCACTTTACTCTCATTTTCATAAGCTTTGATATTAAAAATGGTCCCCAAGGCTTCGGTATTAGAGACCAAGGCTTTTTACCACAAAAGGATGTAAACTATCTTTTGCCACATTGATATAAGCCTCTCCTATCAGTTCAAGATTTCTATTCACAGCAAAATCCTCTGCATAGACTATGGAGCTTTCAGAATTGAGGGAAACCATAGAGCCATCTGGCAATTGAAATTTGGACTTAACCCCCGCAGGATTTGATCTGGTTATTTGCTTTATTTGAACTTGCGCCACTTCAGGAACTGAGTCAGTCGAAGTTATTTTTTGAAAAATAAAAGGCACACCAAGTATGAAAATCAAAATAGCCGCAACTTTATACCAAATAGGAATTGAAGCTCGTTTTGAGTAGCCTTTTAAATCAGGCTTTGTGATAGGTTTCTCATTCTCTAAATTGAAAGCAGACTTCTCTTTATTAATTTTTTCAAGAAGTGAACTCTTATCCCAATCGGCGTAATCCTTTGTACTTTCTTCGCTCCAATTAGATTCCAATTTGGACTCTAGAAAAATCTTACCCTCGGTGGTATCAAGCCAAGCTGAAAACTCTGCAGCTTCAACTTTTGACATTTTACCTTCAAAAAAATTATTAAACTCCTGATTCTTGTTCATCCAGTATCTCTATTTGAATTATATAGACACCAGACTTTAAAAAGTCCCACTGGATTATTAAAAAAATTTAAAATTTAATTTCAGGATAGCTAACCAACGCCAAAGATGTACAATGAAAAAGTCTAATCTAACAAACTAAAAATCATCAAGAGGGCAATAATTTCTCTATCCTTTATCCTTGTTTTCAGAAACTTGTTAGCCTCAACCAATTGATTTTTAACGGTCTTTTTGGAAATATTTAACTTTTCAGCAATCTCATCCAAAGAAAAAGACTCCATCCTTTTCAGCATAAAAACCTCTCGTTGCCGGGGAGGAAGTTTCTCTACTTCGCGCAAGGATGCTTCTAGCATTTCTGCATAAATCAACTCATCCTCAGTTTGATTAGCAATAAAATCTATAGTAGAAACCCATTCATTAGTTTGCAATAATTGCCTTGCATTCCGTTGACAAAGACGCACAACGATGGATTTTAAAATAGAAAGCAAATAAGCATTAAAGCTCAATGAAGGGTCTAGCCTTTCTCTATTTTTCCAAATTTTGATAAAAGTCTCTTGAACTACACCTTCAGCATCTTCATGACTTAAACTCATTTTTCGGGAAGTGCTATAGATCTTTAATGCATACTTAGCATACAAAAAATTAAATGCAGACTCTGAACCCGACCTGAGCTCCTTCACATGGACAGCATCTTCCCCACAAGTTGTCATTTAAAATTTAGTCTAGATTGGGCTATTGTATACGAAGCTAATTAACAAAATTTCTGCAACTTTCTAGTTCTTTTGCACTAATTACCAATATTTTCAAAAATCGATAGTGCCCAAGAAGTGTATAGTACAGAATTGGAATTAAGGGAATTATCCAAATTCTTCAACTCCAATGAACTACCTATACTCAAACGTATTAGGCACCAATCCCAAACTCCCAAGGAAATCTTTACTCGCTGCAGAAGTATTGTATTCAGCATCACCCCTTCCATAAACTTCCTTCACCACTTCAATAAAAGGTTCTTTGTGGCTGGAATAAATCAGGTAATTAATTGCCATAAGAGCTAAATGCCTATTGGAATCCAATACTGAATCCTTGAGTAGCTTTTCTGCCCCTTTACTTTGATTTAACTCATATAGAATCGCAGCCATGGTGATCGCAACGGGAGAGTAAGTATCATCCAAACTCTTTGATAGTTGCCCGGCAAATGGCGAGAGCAAATTCCTATCCTGAGACATTAATCCCAGCGCCGCCCAATATCGAATGATTTCATTTTCTGATTGCAAATATTCCAATTGCAGAAGCAGCACTTCCTGATTTCGAAACCCTGCAAGCTTTGCTACCTCATATATTTCAGCAAGAGGATATTGGGAAATTTCTAGGCGATATTCATAAGGATTGGAGCTAGATGAGATTTTATCCAATTCATATTCTGGCAAAAACATTACATCTTTTCTCTCAAGTATGTGTGCATCAAGTTCTCTCCGCATCTTGGTAGCCAACTCTTGAAATTCAGGTTTGTTGATTAGGTTATTTGTTTCCCAGATATCTTTTTCAATATCATATAGGACTTCTGCACCACGAGGCTCAAAAATGCTTTTTTGCAAAGGATCCAAGGCATTGTTTTTATAGTCGCTCCACATCACCTGCTTGATATCTCCGATCTCCATATACCTGATATATCTAGCCTCAGGCATAAATGGCATATAGTTCCTGGAATAAATATACCTTCCATCAGTGACCGTACGAACCATATCTATACCATTGTCAGATCGATCAGAAGAAAGAAACACCTTATTTACCTCAGGGCTTCTACGCTCGCCAATCAACACTCTTCCCTTTAGATAATCAGGAGCTTTTCCTCCAGCGAGACTGATCAATGTAGGCGCAAGATCCTCGAAACTAATAAGTTCCTCCGTACTCCCACCTATTTCCCAAGGGGACAAATGCTTATATTTTTCAGGAAACCAAATTGTAAATGGAACTCTGTATCCAAAGTTAATCCCATTGGTTTTGCCTCGTGGCATTCCTTCCCCGTGATCTGCAAAAATGAAAATAATGGTCTCATCCAATAATCCGTCTCCTTCTAATCTGGCTATAAGCTCACCGATTCTGTTGTCCGTTAGTTTTAAGCTATTATACACCCTAGCCATCTGCTTTCGCATCTCTGGACTATCCCTGTAAAAAGGAGGCATCTCAAACTCATTTTCGCCAATTCTATCTTCTTCAGGCAATTGCTCCAACACCTCCTTCACATACCACTCATAAGGATTGGTCATGGTACGGGACTGATGAGATTCGTTGAAATTGAATACTGAGAAAAAAGGTTGTCCCTCCTTCCTATTCCACCACCCTGCATTTCCGGAGCTTTCATCCCAAGCTTCAGCAATGAATCCTTTCTCATTAGCAACATTATAGTCCGTTTTACTATTGTTCGTCGCATAGTATCCAGCTTGCTTCAAATAGAATGGGAAACCTTTAATTTCCGACGGAATCGGGTAATTACTGCGATGATTTCCTGTTCCCAATTCATAGGTCTTCACTCCTGTAATTATAGTGGATCGGCTTGGTGAACAAACAGTTCCGGTAGAAAAAGCATTGGTAAACTGTACTCCTTCCCTTGTGAATTTATCCATGAAAGGAGTACTGGAATCCTTATTTCCATAGCTCCCGATAAATTGTGGAGAGGTGTCTTCAATAGTGATCCAAAGGATATTTGGTTGCTGAGCAAAGCCGGAAAAACTGATAAACGCTATTGCAAGTACTATTGCTTTCAAAAACTTCATGTTGGGCTTTAGTTAATTAATAAAGTGATTGTGAGAAATGCTAATCTTAGTCACCTATTCTCTTTTCTAACTGAGTTTCTCCAAAGACCATAGCGGCAGAATGTTGCTTGGCTATTTCTGTGAGTTCTTGTACGATTTCAGGATGCAAATCCGCCAAATCAAATCGCTCAGAAGGATCATGCCCCAAATTGAAGAGGGTCAACTTTTCAAGTTTCTCAACTTTGGCAGGATATCCATCAGGATTATTACTGTAGAAATAGAGTTTAAAATCACCTTTGCGTACCGCAAAAAGACGATCTCCATGGTAGTAAAACATCTCATCCCTAGGAGTATTGTCTTCTCCTTTGAAAACAGGACTTAAATCAAATCCATCGTAAACACGATCCTGTGGCATTTTTGCGCCAGCAAGCGAAGTAATGGTGGGCAATAAATCCAATGTACATCCCATTTTGGAAATCACGCCTGGCTTTACATTTCCGGGACCCCAAATTACTGTAGGCACCCGCACCCCGCCTTCATAGCTTGTACCCTTACCTCCAAAAAGTGAACCTGCACTTCCACCCTGCTCATTGTAAACCAACCAAGGACCATTATCAGAAGTGAAGATCACATAGGTATTTTGATCAAGGCCATTTGCTTTCAAAGCACTTAAAATTTCTCCCACTGACCAATCTATTTCTTCAATCACATCTCCATACAAACCGCGTTCGCTAGTTCCTCTGAAATCTCCTGAGGCAAAAAGTGGCACATGAGGAAGTGAATGTGCCAAATAAAGGAAGAATGGTTTGTCCTTAGTAGTATTGATGAAATTGACCGCTTCCTCAGCATATCTTTTGGTGATGGTATTTTGATCCGCAGGTCGCTCGATAATCTCCGTATTTCTCATCAGCGGCACATTGAAATACTCCTTTTTTGGATCAGCAAAAGCTTCTTTGGCTGTACCATCAATCACCTGATCCATGTCATTGCTATAGGGAATTCCAAAGTAGGAATCAAAGCCATGGCTGGTTGGCAAATACTGCGGAAGATGTCCCAAATGCCATTTCCCAATGGCAGCGGTGGCATATCCAGAACCCTTGAGAAGTGTGGCTATAGTATTCTCATAGGCTGGCAAACCGCCATCAGAATCTGGAAAAAGAACTCGTCTTGTATTTGAATACATCCCTGTCCTCACTGGCATTCTACCAGTCAAAATCGCAGATCTACTTGGCGTGCAGACATTGGCAGCAACATAGAAACTGGTCCATTTCTGCCCTTCAGACGCCATTTGATCAATATTTGGAGTCTTGATCGTAGGATGACCAAAAGTCCCCAAATCTCCATAACCCTGATCATCGGTGAAAATAATAATGAAATTGGGTTTGCTTTTCTTTGCGTTTTGGGCGAAAACCTGCGCTCCGGAAAAGAGTACAATCAAAATGAAATGAGTAAAAAAAATGAGCTTATTCATAATCGAAATAGGATTAGAGGTTTATTGTAGAAGTCAATCTATCAAAAAAAATAGGACTTTGGCAGTATCATTACTTTTCTTGAAAATCCTTCTCAAAATCTGATTTGTTCACCCAGCCAGCATTCATTTTTTCACCATTCATGTAGCGATTATAGAAATCCTTGGAAGCATCTCCAGAATAAGGATACTCATCAAAAATATGCCCTTTACCAAACATTCTAGGGTCATTTTGTCCTCTCAATTCTTCAAACAATCGCTCTTTCAACTGCGCTTTGATCATCTGATATTCAGGGTGAATCGCAAGATTTTGCATAGCAAATGGATCAGAAACTCTTTTAAAAAGCTCCTCAGCTGGTCTCTTCCCAAATGATAATTCCCAGTTCACAGAAGCCTGATTAGCTCTTCGCTCATTCAAAATCTGGGTTTTGGTCGGGCTACCATCCGTGTTCAAATAACCTGTCTCAGGATTTCCAGCTGGCCATCTGTCTGTTTCAAAATTATGCAGGTAAATGTAGTCGGCTGTCACTATGCCTCGAATCGGATAGCCCTGATCATCAGGCCGACCTACATCATGCCGCTCTTTACCAATTAATACATGATCTCTAGCTGAATCCACTTGCCCAGCTTCCTCACTTTTGAAAATATCCAAAAGGCTTTTACCAGTAATCGCAGCCATTTTCACTGAGTCAGTTGGGACTTCAGCAACATCTAGAAATGTAGGGGCGAAATCTATGAAACTGATAAAATCATCAATGATTCTTCCCGACTTTGCAATTCCATCTTGCCACATGATCGCCAGTGGAAGATGATTGGAATACTCATATTCCTGGCCTTTGATCCTTGGAAATGGCATTCCATTATCTGCGGTGACAACTATAATCGTATTAGCCAGTTCTCCTCTTCGTTCCAGTTCATCAATCATGCGCTGAAGATGCTGGTCGAAATACGCTATTTCATAGGCATAATCCAGCATATCCGTGCGCACGGTATCTGTATCTGGCCAAAAAGGGGGAATTACATCAATGTCTTCCAACTTCTTATTTCCCTTGCTCAGACCTGACTGGTACTCATAAGCTCGGTGAGGCTCGGTGGAACCATACCAAAACACAAAAGGCTGTTCACCTTCCTTTTGATCCAAAAAGTCCGCAAAGTTTTTAGCGTAATCATTCCCGTTAATCTGAGTAGTAGGTGCTTCAGTTTTGTACTTGTTAAATGCGGGACCTGTCAATTCCCTTCTTTTCCCATTTACTTCACCTGGATTTTCCTGGTGCCCACCCTTTTGCTGTGTGACCGCCATGGTAACCGCTACTGATCAGCTGCTCCATAAACGTGGTGAATTTAGCCGGAAAATCAGGTGAATGATTTGCCGCTTCCTCCAATTGCCAGGAATTTCGTCCTGTTAAAATAGCAGCTCTGGAAGGAGCGCACTTCGCATTTGGCGTGTAGGCATTCATAAATAATAAGCCTTCTTTTGCCACATAATCGAAAGCTGGAGTGCTAACCCATTTGGTCCCGTAAGCTCCCATATGAGGAAAAGAAGCATCATCCATGATCGCAAAGAGAATATTTGGGCGCTTCGAAGTATTGGATTCCTCCTCAGATTGACAGGAAAAAAAAGATGCAGAAATCACCAACACCAGTATTCCCAAACTTCGATTCATTCTCATATGCACAATGGATTAACGGCTTTTAATTTAAGCGAACATTACTTCAAAACCACTTCCTGCACATCTGAATTCAAATCTCCACGAATCGCTTTATAGTCAGCTATCATTTCTTCCAACTTCTCAGGGTTTGATTCTGCTACATTATTAACCTGACCAATATCGTTAGTGAGATTGTAAAGCTGATAATTAGGATCATTTCCAATCTCAATATTTACCGTCGCAATTTTCGCAGCACCTTTGTAAGGAGGAATCATAATCCACTCTCCTTTTCTAAGCGCTGTTCTTCCGGTGGCTTCCAGCATCAATTCGGATCTACCAACTTTTTCCTCACCCATGAAAGCAGGCAACAAGTTTTGGCTATCTTCAGCTGAATCCGTACTTCCTGTCAAAGCAGCCAAAGAAGCTAAGAAATCAACTTGACAAACCAAGGCATCAGAAACCTGAGGTTGAATTTTCCCTTTCCAATAAACCATAAATGGGACGCGAGTACCTGCTTCAAACAAACTGTATTTACCTCCTCTTAAAGGTCCAGCCGGTGTATGATCACCAAGTTTTTCTACCGCATCGTCATAATATCCATCATTCAAAACCGGACCATTATCAGAGCTGAAAATTATTAAGGTGTTCTCAAGTAAACCCTCCTCTTCCATGGTTTTCATAAACTCGCCGATCATCCAATCCGCTTCCAAAATCACGTCTCCCCTCGGTCCCATACCTGATTTCCCTACAAATCTAGGGTTTGGAGTTCTTGGCACATGAGGTTGCTGAAATGCATAGTAAAGGAAGAATGGACCATCCTTATGTGACTTCACATAGCTTTGAGCTTTTTCCAAAAAATGATCCGCCATATCCACATCAGACCACTTGGCAGCTTCGCCACCTTTCATGAATCCGATTCTCGGAATCCCATTCACGATGCTGTTGTTATGCCCGTGGTGCCACTTCATCGTGGTCAACTCTGGGTTGTCCTTTCCGGTAGGCTCGCCTTCGAAATTCTTTTCATAACTCACCTCGATAGGATCATTTGGATCCAGATTTACTACATCTCCATTCTCTATATAAACTGTCGGAACTCGATCCTGGGTCGCTGCCAAAATGTAGCTATAGTCGAAACCAACTTCATTTGGACTTGGACTGATGTGTTCATTCCAATTCACATCTCCATTACCTAGACCCAAGTGCCATTTGCCCACCACAGCAGTTTCATATCCCTGGCCTTTCAACATTTTTGGAACAGTCATCTGGGATGTGCTGATCAATAAAGGAGCTGTGCCGGGAAGGATTTTAGCATCCTTATTTCTCCATGGATAAACACCTGTAAGTAAGGCGTACCTACTTGGAGTACAGGTAGCCGAAGTCGCATATCCATTGGTGAATCGAATTCCTCCATTGGCCAACTTGTCCATATTAGGCGTCGACAGCTCTGTGGCGCCATAAGCACTCATGTCTCCATAGCCCAAATCATCCATGTAGATGATGACGATATTTGGCTTTTTAGCCTCTGCTTCATTTGTTTCTTCCTTGGGAGCACTACAGCTCCAAAAAAGTGAAACACCCGTTAATCCAAGTAATAGACTACGCTTAAAACTCATGGTATATTATTTATGTATCCTTAAAATTCTTAAAACTTCGACATTCCCAATTCATCATTCGATATTCAATATTTTTATAATCCTGAATAATGAAGTAAGTCTCAAAGGGACCTTGATCACTATTTTATTCAGCCAGGTTCACCTGAATCGTTTCTTGAATATCAGTTTGAATCACAAGACCTGCAAATGTCTTCATTCTACCTTTATTCTGATCCTTTACTTCCACTCTATACTTATCGTCAGAAAATACCTTCGGTTGAAAGTTATTGGTATTAACCGGGAGAGCGTATTCCAACTCTCCAGTTGACTCGTTATAGACAGAAACCAGTGGATTCTCAACCTTCTCTAAATTCAATGTATTGAGATAGCCAACTGCTTTTCTTGCATAGTTATCCTTTTGCGAAACTGTCAGCGGCCAACCATCATACTGTCCCTCCGGATTGGCAATAGGGTCAACATTCCTTGGCCAGCATTCGATCTTCGTGGTGCGCTCATTCTTATCAAAAGTGATAATACCGTATCCTGTACCTCTATCGTAAATTCTTGCTGGTTCATAACCTGATTTGTACGGGTTGGCTACTGCCATGACAGTCATCTTGTTTCCAAATCCATCTTCGAAATCACCTGTGTTTTTGGTGCCTCCAGGAAAAGGCTCATGGCCTTCTGGGACTTGAGGCCACCAGCGTCTCGGCCAAAGATTATTCAGAGCAGGTCCCGCAAATGCAAACCCTGAATCCCGGTAGTCATCAACCCCATATTGCACTGTACTTGCTAAGTGCTGATCTCCCGCAATGTGCAGCGCAAAAGCCTTTCGGATGATTCGTACCGCTTCATCCCTTCCTTTTTGCGGCCAGCCATTGGAATCCATATCCGTAGTAGGCGCATCCCCAGGTACATGACTCACCTTTCTCTGGCGTAGGCAAACTTGGCACTATGCTATCAATGATACTTCCTTCAGGCAAGGTCGCCACAGTGCAGAAATTTGTCTGAGATAAAACAGCTTTCATTTGCACGCCCGAATCCCATTGTGAAGCCCAGTTTTCCAGAAAATTCAATTGTCTCTTTCCTAATAATTCAGCATCTATATCGTAGTGCTTTTTGATATCAAAGTCAGGATTCTGAATAAATCCATTCATAACCTTGGCTTCTTCAGGCAAGACATTTTTAGGGGCTGATTTGAATTTCCTGTCTTCCAAAATCGCAAAACTCACTCCTCCGTATTCCCAGTCTGTGTAATACACATTAATTCCCTGCTTCACAGGAGTGGGGTCAAAAGCATCTGGAAGATGACTTGTCTGGCAATCTTGAATCATATTCACCCATTCGGGTGGCATTTTGTAGCCACCTTGATCCTGGGCCACATATCCCCATCCTTCGTCAGATGGCGCATGCTTTCCACCTTCGCCCCAGACATTACCATGATAGACATCATGATCATCCGGTATAATAGCTGCCGGGATGGTTCTGAAAATATCGCGGTATGACCAGCCGAACATATACCATTTGTGTAGGTAATCCAGATAGGACTTTTCAAGCGGGCTGGTTTGAATTCCAAATCCTCCAGTCCCCTCATAGAACTGATCACCAAGGAAGAAAGCCATGTCTGGCCTGTGTTTCTCCACATGTAAGGCTACCTCCTGATCCGGAAAACCATGATCAGCATTGCAGCTAAACACTGCAACTTTCAGATTTTCATTAGGAGCCGGTTGTGCAGCGATTTGTCCATAATAATTGAACTCTTGACTTTTATCTTTTAAAGGCACTTCAATATGAACCCGATATGGAATCATTTCCTGCTGATTCCAATCATCTATTCTGAATTTGGCAATTCTTCCATTTGGATCAAGTGGGGAAGTTTGAACCGTTTCCCAAGTAGATCCTTTTTTAAGCTGAAGCTTAACATTTAGGTTTGAGATTAGCTCAAGTGGAGCCAGCTGAGCTGTTAACTTAAGCGTGTTTTTATGAAGCGTGTATTGAGCGAAAAATATTGGCCCATAGACTTGGTTAGCTGATTCTACAATCTTTTCGCCTTGAAAAACCCAGTCTGAGAAAGTAGCAATAGTATCTGAGGATTCTTCCTTTTTTGGGCAATGAGCCACCAAAGCCAAATTCCCTACTAACATCTGAGGAGAAACCTCATCTAAAGTTAATGAAACAAGATTTTTGCCAGATGATCCAGTCAGAGTTAGTGAGTAATTCCCTTGGTTAAATTCTGCATTTACAGACAAAGAAATCGAATTTGATAAATCTAATTTTTCTTCGCTCAACTTATCTCCTATCATCAGATTACCTGAGCCAGTGATACCAGCATCCAGTCCTTTTCCAAAGACAGCCGCTGACCGATAATCATCGAAAACGCCTTTTGCGCCAAGTCTAAAACCAGCATAAGCACCTACATTTCCTGCCAGAGTTTGATTACTCCAATCAATTAATACTGACTCCTGAAAATTCCTATTGTCAGTTCCTAATTGATGTGTCAAGATATGCAGAGCACGATTAGGTCCGGAAACATTGCATAAAGCTTTACCACTTACTATTTCCCAATCCTGCAATCGGTTCCCCCAAAACTCCGGTCCAACCCACTTCATATCAGGCCAATTTTCCCAGTTACTTTTAAATCCTGAAGCTTCAGTTGATAGTAATTTTTTAATGCTGGTAAATCCTTGGGAAAAGAAAAATGGTGTAGAAAGGGTGGTTAAGGCCATTGCCTTGACCGCGGATCGGCGTTTCATAGTATAAGAGGATGATTATTTATGGATAAAGATGATTTGGAAAATCAATAAAACCTTTCAAAACAAAGCTAAGTGGAGCAGCTTTGCCTTGAAAGGGTTTAATCTTAAATAAGGGGTAAAGAAATACCTATTCGAGTGCAGGATTGATATTTACCTCGCTTTGAGGTATAGGCCATGTATTGTCCACTCCATCTCGGAATGATCTTGTGGTTACAAACCAGCGGCTATAGGGATCAGGTTGTCCATTTTTTAATCTTTTTTTGTTGGCCCCAGGAAATGAAGCTCCATAAAAATCAGCTTTCAGTACATCTTTGGCAATATCCCATCTCAACAAATCCCAATACCGAATTCCTTCAAAGGCTAACTCGACTCTTCGTTCCTTTCTTAGAATTTCCCTTAAAGCAGCTGGTTCTGTTATCGTGATTGGAGGCATATTTACAGATGCTCTTGCACGAACCAAATTTATTGTCCCGTCCAAATCTGCCTGACTGATAGCATGACCTGCTTCTATTTTTGCTTCCAAGTAACTCAATAACACCTCAGCATAACGTATGATGGGAAGATTGCCCCCATAATTGGTAAGATTGCCTGAGAAGCTTTCATCAGCAAATTTCTTCAATCCAAAGCCAGTTTGAGTAGTCTGCTTTCCGGCCCCCAATTGATCTGGTGAAGAAGCTGAATCCGGATGAGTGATATAGGTTCCCTTGAATGTAGATCCATCATACAATACAGAGGCTTTCAATCTAGGATCTCTATTTGCAGCTATGTTGTTGGGGTCGTAAAGAGGACTATCAAATGAAAATTCGCTACCATCTGTAAAGTCATAAGACTCCACCATACTTCCTAATGGATTGAAAATATGCCATCCACCAGCAAGAGCAGGAAAAAAATGTTGAAGCATTCCATTTGCAGCTAGGTTATCTATGAATTGGGTACTGAAAATTATCTCGTTACTATCTTCATTGGATTTTAGAAATAGTCCTGCATAATCCGGATCTATTATATTCTTCTCCCATTTCTATAATTTCCGCATAAGTATCGACTGCATCACCGAACATCTTCTCTGATAATTGCAATCTTCCTTGAAATGCCAAAACCGTTTGCTTAGTAGCCCGTCCCCTTTGTGCAGAGGGCAATTCGGCATGACTCGGAAGGTACTCTAGGATATCTGCAAATTCACTCAACACAAAAGCCACAACTTCAGCTTTGGGAGCTTTGGTTACAGTATTTGCTTCTTCAGGACTTAGTGTCCTTTCTACCAAAGGTACAGAGCCCCAAAACTGTGACATGTAATAGTATTGGGCAGCTCTCAAGAAACGGACTTCGGATTTCATTCTTTCCTTCTTTAATTCATCCATTGGTACCTGATCAACATTCTCCAAGAAAAAATTGCAATTCGCAATATTCTTGTAGGATGAGGACCAATAGGAATTCAGAATATTAATGCTAGAAGTAAGTGTTCCGTTTGACAAGCGATGAAATGCGGAATTATCTCCCCTTCTATCATATGCATTGTCGGATGCAAATTCCATAAACAGCAATCCATCGTATGCCCACCAGTTAGAAGGATTTACAGTGGTACCATTTTGAACTATTCCTCCTCTATAAACACCCGTCAATGCCAACTCAGCATTGGCTTCATTACTCCAAAAAGTAGCATTATCGAAACTGTCCAAGGGAGACTTATCCAACTGATCCACGCAGCTCAAAAGCACACTACTCAGCAAAATGCAACTGATATAGCTATATATATATTTAATGTTTTTCATTACAAGTTGTATTTTAATTAAAACTGTAAGTTCACTCCAAAGGTGTAATTGGCTAGTATAGGGTAATAAGCTCTCGCTGTATTTACCTCAGGATCCCATCCTTTTCTGTAATTGCTGAAAGTGAGAATGTTCTCAGCACTCACATACATTCTTAATCTTGAAATTTTTAATTTATCAAGAGCTGCCACTGGAAGACTGTACCCTAATTGTATATTTCGGAGCTTTACATAAGAGCCATTAAGTGTCCAGAAGGAGGACATAAGGGTATTGGGAGTTCCTGAGTTTGAAATAAATTCCAGCCTAGGATATCCTGCATTTCGATCAGGATTTTCTTCTGTCCAACGCTCTTCCATCTGCCAAGTCTGAACTCCTCCTTGATTGTTGAAAGCATATCCAGCATCGCCTGACAGGTTGCCTTTTACTCCTGCAACTCCTTGAATGAGCATACTAATATCAAATCCCTTAAAGTCTGCACCCAAGTTCAATCCATAATTATACTTAGGGATTTGGCTACCCAATACAGTTCTGTCGTAAGTAGCATTCACCACACCATCTGGCACTCCGTCTGGCCCACTTATGTCTTTGTAGCGAATATCTCCAGGTTTTGCATTTGGATTGATTGATTTCATGTCAGCCCAGTTTGCGACATCCTCCTCATCCACAAACAAACCCTCTGCCTGATATCCATAATAAATATTCATTGGATAGCCTATAAAGAGGCTACTTCCATTTCCTATTAGCCCATTTGGTTGGAAAATATTTCCAACTCCAAGGTCTATCACTTCATTGTTGACTACTGTCAAATTACCTCCTGCCCGAAAATTAAAATTCTCCCCGGCATGGCGATAATCCAATACTAATTCAAATCCTGAATTTCTCAGCTCACCAGAATTCTGCTGAGACAACCCAAACCCAACAATGCTAGAAACACTGGAACTTGGACTATTTAGGATGTCATAAGTGAATCGGTTGAAATAAGTCGCTCCAAAATTGATTTTGCCTTGTAGTAAACTTAAATCAAAACCAACATCAGTGGTACGCGTACTTTCCCAATGTAAAGTAGGATCTGTGATTACATTTCTAGTGACACCCGTATTAATTACTCCACCAAAAGGGTAATTCTGACCTAGATTTAATGTGTTTTGATACGGGTAATTTCCGATGTTCTGATTCCCTAGAATACCAAAGGAAGCTTTCAGTTTCAGGTCGTCAAGCCAATTGGTTTTATCCTTCAGGAAATTTTCTTCTGAGATTCTCCAGCCAACTGCTGCTGAAGGGAAAAAGGCAAACTTCTCATCTGTAGGGAAACGGGAAGAACCATCATATCGCATGGTGGCTTCAAATAGGTACTTTTCAATGTAATCATACTTTACTCTCCCAAATACTGACATCAGCGCCCACTCGGAGGCACTTCCATTGTTTTTCTGATTGTCAGGAGCCCCTACATTCAATTGAGTCAAATCATTGTTAGCCAAATTATTTCTATAGGCATAAGTAAATTCATTCAAATTGTCCTCATAAGAATATCCACCCAAAACACTAAGTTTATGAAGTCCGAAAACCTTATCATAATTGGCAACTACCTGAATGGTTTTGTATGTGTTTTTTTCATTATTTATACTAAGCTCATTTGGTCCTAAGGTGATATTTGGATTTAATACCTGAGTTGCCAATAGGCGCTTATCATCAAATGTAGTTTGGTTATATGCCCCTATAAGTGAAACTTTGAAAGATTTCGCAAGCTGATAATCCAGTTTCAAATTGGCATTGACATCGAAGTTTTTAGCCTTGTAGAAGGAATCATTGTTTAGATACGATACCGGAGTACCTTTACCCACTACCCCAAGACCATAATCACCGTTACTGTATCTATCTACATAGATAGCCGGGAATCTGATTGATTGACCAATAATTCCATTTAAATCCGAAATATCAATCGTCGCAGGTGGCGCAGGTTCATTTGTCACAGAATTTATTAAAGAAATTCTGGAGGTTAACTTCAGCTTAGAACTAAGATCATTCTCCATATTTAATCGCACATTGTACCTAGAATAATCATTCTTGATGACCAGTCCATCTTGGTATAAATACCCAAATGACAAGTTGTACTTGCTAGTTTTGGAGCCTCCATTAATGGTGAAATTACTCGAAGTCTGAACAGGTGTTTCAGTCAGAATTTGTCCTATAAAATCGGAATTAGGATAATTGTCCAGATCGCTGCCATCTCTATATTTTTGAATATCTTCAGCAGTATATACTTCATTTCCCTCAGCTTCATTATATAGCTCTGCAAACTCCCAAGAATTAACAAAATCAGGGTATTGGGTGGCTTTTTGAAAACCTACGTAGCCATTATATGTGATTTGTACTTTTTCGCTCCCGCCAGTTTTAGTAGTCACCAAGATCACTCCGTTGGCTGCTCTAGCTCCATAAATAGCGGCAGATGAAGCATCCTTTAGTACTGAGATTGATTCAATATCATTTGGATTTATATCATTAAAACTGTTTGTTGGAATCCCATCAATCAGAATTAGCGGATTTGTGCCTGCTCCGAAAGAACCAACTCCTCGTATGTTAATTGTCCCTCCACTAGATCCCGGCCGTCCACCTCTTTGAATTACTGTCACTCCAGGAACTTGTCCTGTAAGGACACTAGATGTATTTGTTACCTGCCTGTTTTCAATATTATCCGAAGACAACTGAGAAACCGCTCCAATAACGTCTGCTTTCTTCTGCTCTCCATACCCTACCACTACAATTTCATCTAATGCTTTCTCATCTTCGAGAAGAGTGATATTCACCGTAGTTTGGTTATCAATTGTCACTTTTTGATTTGCGTAACCAATGAATGAAAAGACCAATACATTCCCCGGCTGGGCTTCTACAGAATAATTACCATCGATATCCGTCACAGTTCCTACTGTAGTGCCTTCGACTATAATAGTAACCCCAGGTATTCCTATCCCATTGACATCTATCACTTTACCTGTGACATCAATTGCTTCAGAATCCTTTATACTTACCCCTTTCAGAACTCCTGGCTGAAAAGGGCGAACATGAATATTGTCGTTTATCTGAATAAATCTGAGTCCAGTATCCTTACTCAAATCCAAGAGAAGATCATAAACCGTTTTGTCCTTAACATTAAGGTCAATTTTCTGCTTCACATCCACTTTTGTAGTGTTGTAAGTAAATGCTAATCCGGTCTGGGCCTCGACTTGCTTAAAAACTTTCTCAAGAGCAGTGTTTTCCACACTCACCCCAACTTTGATCTTTTCGATATTTTTCCTCTGTGCATTTCCAGTATTAGCAAGCAATACAGTGCAAAAAAGCAGCTGAAGAATAAACCCGTAAAGCAATCGTTTCGATAACATAATGAGTTGTCCCCGTATATTTTTTTTCATACTATTGTTATGATTTAAGTGATGATTTACTTGAATTTTTGCCTGAAATGGTTAGCGCTACTACAGGCAATTAGAATTAGGCAGATAGAAGTTCTCCCCAGAATTTCTTCTGCCTTTTTTTAAGGACTGTGTATCATTCTCATAGGTTTTTTCATTTGGGTTACTTTGTTATTTCTACTTTCTTACCATTGATAGAATAGCTGATCTTTGATGTCTGGGCTATTCCCTCCAATACATTTTCCAAGGACTCATCATGATATTGCCCAGTATAGGCCCAGTGTTCTTTGAACTGCCCTGCTGCTGTGATATCTACTCCATACCAGCGCTCGATTTTCTGGATCACAGTATCAAAATCATCTTCAGTAAATATTAGATACTTGTCTTTCCAGCCAGTAATTGATCTGAGATCAAATTTCTTCTTAGAAAATTGTCCATTTTTCTCCAAGACTATCATTTCAGTTGGCGCCAACATTATCTGATTTCCTATGTTGTCATTTACTTTAACCTTGCCAGAAACTAATGCTATTTCCACTTTATCCTCATTGGTGTTATTAACATTGAAAGTAGTGCCGAGCACTTCGATATTGGCATTTTGCAATTCCACTATAAATGGCCTCTCTTCTTTAATTACATCAAAGAATGCTTCTCCTTCTATAGATACTATCCGAAGCGAATCTGAAAAATTTTCAGGATAGGAAATTTTAGAATTCGAATTGAGATGTACAGAGGTACCATCACTTAAGTGGATAATAGTCTTTTTCCCAGCTGCATTCACCTTTGTGACCCAAACCACCTCTGAAGCTTCTCCATCTGAATAAATTTTGGATTCGAAAAGGGCCCAACTACAGAAAACAATCAATACTATAGCTGCAGCCCAACGAATCGAAAAAAAAGAATACCATTTAGTAGAATTTGAATTTTTCGATTTTATAGGCGTGGCGGATAAATCTCCTTTTAAAATATTCTCAAAAACCTCAATATAATCTTCATTGGAAAGCTCCGCGTTCTCCTGGTATTGAATTGATCTTATAAACCCAGCAGCCTCCCTTACCAAGTCACTTTTTTTATGGTTGGAATTCAACCATTTCTCCCAGAAGTGAGAATTATTCTCGTTTGGTGATTTCACCCACTGAGTAAAAAACTCATCGGTGAGAAAGTCCTCCAACTCATAATCCTCATATTTCTTTTGACTTATATTTTTAGACATTGGTTAATTACGCGTTGGTTTAACAAATTCCTTCAATTTGGACAAGGCTCTATAAATTAGCTTTCTGGCAGTTTTGGTTTCACTGAAATTCATGATTTCAGCAATCTCCTTGTAGCTTAATTCTTCCTCGTAAAACAAAAGGATCGCTTTTCGTTGCTTGGTAGTCAGTTGATTTAATGCTAGCTGAACTTGCTTTTTCCTAGCATCATTTGATTCATTTTGAATAAAACTAACCTCAGGAGACACCTCAATTTGAAAATGAGATTCCAGAAAATTATCCTCAAAATCCTCTATTGATGCATTGGCTTTGATATTCTTAATTATTTCCCGTTGTAATGATCTGAATAGATACCCTTTGATGTGGGTTACCTCATTAAGTTCCCCCCTCTTTTTTCTTAAATAAATAAAGAGATTCTGAATGCTGTCTTTTACCAAACTATAATCACGGGAATACTGGCACCCAAAGCGATAGAGGTCCTGTACATAAATTCTGTACAGATAATTAAAAGCCATTTCATCCCCCTTATTGAAAGCCTCCCAAATGTCACAATCAGCTTTTTTCTCAAAAACTTTGAAAGTTTCTAAATGATTTGGAGGTATGAAAATAGAATTAGACTGCTCTTTTGGGTTTTTGTTCATTGAAAATTGGAGATCTATCCCGATTCTAAAATTAAGAGTATGCAAATGGTCAAAATGACCCCATAATATTTTATTAATTTTCTCAAATGGTGGGAATTTGAGAGAAATACCAATTGATAGCTTAAATTAAATGGTTCCAAAGCGAATCATTCGGCAAAAAAGCTCAATTAAACTCCATAAAAAAACCAATGAGTTTGCACCCATTGGTTTTATATAAAATCATATTCCTATTTATGGATTAGCCTATGATATTTCCTTCATCATCCCATTGAATAATGGTACCACGATCTTCTGGCTTTAGGTATTGCGGAATATACTTTTCTTCCAACTTAACACCGTGCTTATCCATCACTTCCTGAGGCACACCGTCCCAGGCATTTGGAGTATTTCCTACATAACCCATGTATTTCCAACCCTCAGGGGTAGAGAAATATCCTGAGCAAGTAAGGTTTCGAAGCATATTGAACCAACGAACTCCTCCTTCATATTCAGGCTTTGCACTGTCTGGCCAAGCCACTTCATCTACAATTGTAATGACTTCTGATTCATTTAGCTCGTTAAATGACTTACCGAATTTCTCGTCAGCTTCAAAATCCAGCCACATCAGACCACCTCGCATGCGTGTTTGGTTGCCAGGCTGATCTTTCATCATGAACTCCATGAAGTCCACTACTCCCACTTCTGTAGCAGCAGGAGATTCATCATCCTTCGGCATAATTATATCGACTAGCGTGCTTAGTTTCTTGCGCTCATCTTCAGTGAAAAAAGTTTCAGATAGTAACTCTTGATCACGTTGCTTTTCTTCAGCTGTTCTTCCTCCTATGGTCCCACCAGCCAATAATGCATTTTCTGGGATTGCTTGCTCCTCAGGTGAACACCCTGCCAATAATAAACCTGTACCGACAGAGCCGGTAAAGAGTAATTTAAGGTTTTCTCTTCTGTTCATGGTTTAGATATTTTTCTTTTTCAATTCACCTACTATATAATCGGAAGTTCTCCAAGCAAGAGCCAAAATGGTCCAGGTTGGGTTTTTATCTGCCTGAGACACAAACGGCCCAGCATCTACTACAAATAGGTTATCACAATCATGCGCCTGACAATTGGAATTCAGAACTGATGTGGCAGCATCATTGCCCATTCGGGTAGTACCTACTTCGTGTATAATTCTCCCTGGTGCCAAAAGACCGTATTTAGTCTCTGGACCTGGCTTAGAGCCAAGTAGAATCCCACCTGCCTCAGTCAAGATCTCTTCAAACGTATCATGCATATGTTTTGCTTGCTTCACTTCCTGATCTGTCCAGTTGTAATTAAATCTAAGAACAGGAATACCATATTTATCTACCGTATTTGGATCTATCTCACAATAATTATCATACATAGGTACACTTTCTCCTCTGCCTGACATACCCATAGTAGAACCGTAGATTTTTCGGATGTCCTTCTTCAACCCAACACCATAGCCACCGTTGGGACTTGGTTCACCAAATTCGTCCTTGATGTATTTTCTCATCGAATCCATACTTCCACCGGTTCCGTAGGCTGGTTGGCCCATTCCGCCCCAGTATTCAATATGATATCCTCTTGCAAAATCCAATTTCTTGTTGTCTCCCCACCAAGGTGTGTACATGTGTAATCCGCCTACACCGTCTTCGTTATAGCGTTGACGATCCATCATACTTGGGACAATCGCCATACGGTCAGTGCCAGTGGAATCATGCAGGTATCTACCTACCATTCCTGAGCTATTGCCTATCCCATCAGGATGGGATTTTGATTTGGAATTCATCATGATTCGCGCAGATTCACATGCTGAAGCCCCAAGTACGACTACTCTTGATTTCAGTTTGTATTCCTTCATGTCTTCTTTGCTCACAAAAGATACCCCAGTTGCTTTCCCGCTTTCGTCTGTGGTTACTTTTCTAACCATGGAATGCGTGTAAAGGTCAACTTTACCTTTTTTCATTGCAGGATGAACCAAGCAAGTGCCCGCAGAAAAATCTGCATGAACTTGGCAAGCTCGATTACACTGACTACAGAAAAAACAAACTCCTCTTTCTTTACTGATAGGACGCGTAAGCATTGATAGTCGGGAAGGAATCATAGGGATACCAACTTTATCTGCTCCTTTTTTCATGTAAAGTTCATGTAGTCTTGGTTTAGGAGGTGGAAGAAAAAAGCCATCCGGCTCATTATATATCCCCTCTTTGGTACCAAAAACACCAATCAGCTTATCTACTTTATCATAATACGGCTTAAGATCATCATAACCTATTGGCCAATCGTGACCTAGTCCATCAATACTGGCACGTTTGAAATCATTTGGTCCAAAGCGCAAAGAAATCCTTCCCCAGTGGTTAGTTCTTCCTCCTACCATTCTAGATCTGAACCAATCGAACTCAGTTCCATTTTTTCGAGTGTAAGGTTCTCCATCGATATCCCAACCACCGATCGCTGCATCAAAATCGCCAAAAGGACGAATTCGAGTACCTGCGCCTCTTCTTGGAGATTCCCAAGGTGGTCTTAACTGCGTACGATCTTCCTCTTTTGCTGGATCAAAGTCACCTCCTGCTTCCACAACGGCTACAGATAATCCTGCTTCGGAAAGAATTTTAGAGGCCATTCCGCCTCCAGCTCCAGAACCCACAATAATTACGTCGTAGGCTTCACCGGAATTTTTGATTTGAAAACTCATTAGATAGAATTTACTTAATTGATCTGATTCAACTTATAGAAAGAGAAGTCTTTTAACCGAAATCCTTCAACACAGCCCTTTCATTCTTAAATTAACAAAAATATTTCCTTACAAACTTTGCGTTTTTGATATTCCGCCTACCTCCAGAAAAATAATCCCGCGGATTTAGCAAGTATTTTTCGAAAAAATTAGACTATTAATACCTGATAATCAACTAGTAATGGACTTAAAATAGCTAATACTAGGCTTTAAGATTACTTTAGAAACTTCTTCGATTTTTTTATAAATGAGAATTCACCCTTTTAAAAATTTTTAGTTTTATCAAATTCACAAATTCGGGCCGATTATTATTTAAATGGCTATTCAAATAAATATGTTTAGTACAATTTTGTCGCTTTAATAATGGGTAGCATTTCAATGAACAAATTATCATTTCTAATTTTTCTTATCCTCCTAAGCAAACCTTCTTTTTCTCAAACTGGAGTTAAGGGAAGGCTTATAGATCAATCGGAAAACAATCCGCTGGAATATGCCAGTGTAGCGATTCACCAAAGCAAAGATAGTACACTGGTCGCTGGCGTAGTGTCTGACCAAGACGGGACATTCACTATAAACAACTTGAAACCAGGTAATTACTATCTACAGGCTCAATTTTTAGGGTATGACACCAAAGTAATTCCAGAAATCACTTTATTGAAAAATCAAATTCAGGATCTAGGAAACATATTTCTTAGCCCCGATCAGCAATTACTCGCTGAGGTAGAAGTTTCTGGAAGAAAATTCACTACGATGAATCAAGTGGATCGTCAAGTTTATAACTCAGACAATTTTCTCACCAGCCAAGGAGGAACTGCGTCTGACGTTTTGAGAAACCTCCCTTCGGTAAGCATAAATGCACAAGGCGAAATATCTGTAAGAGGCACCACTGGATTTGTGGTAATGATCAATGGTAAACCCACCCAATCAAGTCCTGAAACGCTCCTTTCTCAACTTCCTGCAAATGCAGTTGAAAAAATAGAATTGGTCACCTCTCCTTCCGCCAAATATGACCCGGAAGGAAAAGCTGGCATTATCAATATCATTACCAAAAAAGGTTTGACCGACGGTACCTTTGTGCAGGTCAATACCAAAATCGGTGCGCCAAGTATTGAACCTTATGATAACAAAGAAAAGCCGCAGCGCTATGGTGCCGATTTCACTATTAACCATAAAAAAGGCAAATGGGACCTTTCTCTCGGAGGAAGCTTTCAGAGGAATGATATCAATGGAAGACGTGAAGGTAATGTCTATACGATAAGCGGGGATACCACTACCTATTTCCCTTCAGATGGAGAAAGAAGCACAGATGCAAAAACCTACGCTGGAAGATTCACGCTAGGATTTACCCCTAATGAATCAAATGATTTCAGCATAGGATTTTATGCAGGTAAAAAGACCGCTGACCGAACAGCCGATATACTTTATTACGATAATCATGCGGAGGTCAATGGAGAGCGATTGTATACGTTGCAGTATTACAATGAAAACTTGAGAATCCGACGAGGTGATTTCGTATTAGGAAGCCTAGATTATAAGCATACCTTCCAAAATAAATCTCAAATCTCAGGCTCTTTCCTTTACGAGTACACCATGCTAGGAGGCCCGACTATCAACCGCAATCTAGGCTATCCCGACACAAGTATTATATATCAAGACGAATATAACACGAACGACAACCCGCTCCATGGGACACGCCTTCAAATTGATTACAAAGCAGCGCCAAAAGACTTTGGAACACTGGAATTTGGATATCAATACAGGTATCTAAATCATACCGGAGACTTTGTCTATGAGCGGAAAAACAATGAAACCGGTGAATTTGAATTGGTTCCTAAGTTCTCGAGTACGGTTGATTTGAATAGAATTCTGCATTCTGCGTATGGGCAATTATCAGGAACTAACGGCAAATGGAGCTATGCGGCTGGCGCAAGGCTGGAAATCATGGATAGGACATTAGACTTGACAGACAAAGCAGGTACAGTGGATACGACATATCTGTATGACTTTGTCAAGCTGTATCCGTCTGCGAGTTTGCAATATTCTATCAATGAGGAATTGCAGCTAAAAACCTCCTATTCCAAGCGAGTTGAGAGAACGACTACTTTCAAGATGAATCCATTTCCAGAGAGGGAGCATTCCGAAACACTAGAGCAAGGTGATCCTACACTTTTGCCGGAATTTATTGACTTGGTTGAAGTAGGTATTGTTAAAAACTTTGGTAGCAATTCTCTTACGGGTACTTCCTATTTCAGAAATGTCCAAAACTTGGTAAACCGTGTCAACACTGTATATAATGACAGTATTTTGAATAGGATTTATACAAATGTAGGTACTGGAAAATCAATTGGATTGGAAGTAGGATTGGAATTAAACCCTACCAATTGGTGGCAGATTTTCGCTGGTGCAAATGTGTACCATTATTCCATTCAAGGGGAATTTGACAATCAGCCAATCGACTCTGAAAGCTGGATATACTCTATCAATGCAAACACCAGCTTTAACTTCGGCAGAAACTGGGAAGCTCAGTTGGCGGTGAATTACCTTTCCCCTACCAACACAGCGCAAGGAGAAGATTCACGCTTTCTTTCACCAAACTTGAATATCAAAAAAACCTTCTTGGATGGTAGACTCAGCGCAACCATGCAGTGGCAAAATATCGATATGGGACTACTTCCCACTAACGAGCAACGAATCACCACATGGCGAGAGGGTGAATTTTACACCACGACAAATTATGTCTATGAGGTGGATGTCATCCAGTTCAATATCAGTTATACGTTCAATAAACTGAAAAACAATTCAAAGTTTATTAAGAGTGAATTTGGCGAGAAGGAATTCTAAAGAAATAACATTTCAAATTGGTAGCGTTACTCAGCCTATTTTCGTCTTCTTGACAACTACTAGTTAGGCTTTATGAAAAATCTATTCACGCTCTTTCTAACAGTATTTCTGATCACTTCATGTACTGAGGACAATAGCCCTGAGGGTGTACTCATTCGAGTGGAAAATGGCTCCGCAGTAGATTTCAAAGACATTTTGATCAGCTCAGGATCTATACCCATAGAATTTGGAGACATTTCTGCCGGACAGAGATCTGATTACAAAGAATTTGAATCAGCTTATCGCTACGGCTTCGTAAGCTTATTAGTTAATGGGAAGGAATTAAGAATTCAGCCTTACGATTACGTAGGTGAAACGCCACTTTCTAAAGGCTATTATACCTACAAACTCAATCTGGACACATCCGATCCAAACAATCCTCATTTAACTCTGGATCTGTTAATCGTCAATTAAGAAAACCTCTTCCCTTCCTTACTCAAAGGTTTTACTCTATTAGTCCATTATTTCTTTCGCATATCAAATTTGCAAATAAGCTATCCCACTCATTTTCAATCCACTTGAAAAAAAGGCTGAAATAATAGTACGTTTTTTTCAAAATCATTTGTTCAAAAGTGTTTGCCAGAAATAAATTTTGCTACATTTGCATCCGATTCAAGAGCAAGTCATGGATCAAATATTAATAGTTCGGGGTGTAGCGTAGCCCGGTATCGCGCCTCGTTTGGGACGAGGAGGTCGTAGGTTCGAATCCTGCCACCCCGACGGAAACCCTTCCAAGGGAAACCAAAAGCCTGTAAATCTACTGATTTACAGGCTTTTCTGTTTTTTAGACTTTAGTTCATATCAACAAATATCAAAAAAAATGTGTCTTATTCGAGGTCTTATTTTAGTCCTTAAATTTATGACACAGAAAGTGCTTTATCTTACTGTTAATCAAATTCTTGGATTAAAGTAATTAAACCTTATTTGATACATTTTAGTGCTATTTGTTGTGTCTTATTCGGTGACATATTTTAAAGTGCTGTAAAAACCTTTAAAACAATTCAATTGTCATGAAAACGACTAATACTTTTGGAGTCAGGTTTTTTGTAAAAACTCACCTTATTAAGGATTCAGAGGCTCCTATCTATGTAAGGGTCACAGTAGATGGAACCCGGGTAGACATCTCTTTAAAGAGAAAAATAAAGGTCTACGATTGGAACCCTGTGCTGGGATCGGCCAAAGGATCCAAAGAATCCTCCAAATCCTTGAACCACTATTTGAAAGAATTAGAGGCAAAGATTATCCAGATTTATCAGGAGTTTCAACTCAAAAGAATTCCAATTACAGCTGATGCTATCAAGCATGAACTCTTGGGAACCCATGCTAAAGAACATACCATTTCCATGCTCTTTGAATACCACAATGAGAAGTATAGAAATGTTTTAGCATGGGGCACCCTTAAAAATTACTTCACTTCACAAAAATACGTGATGGCCTTTTCCAAAGAACAGTATGGAACAGAGGACTATTTCCTTCAGGACATCAATTACCGGTTCTTGAATGAATTTGAGCTATACCTTATAAACTACGAGCCTCAGGATCATCATAAGCCGCTTGGAAATAACGGCATCATGAAGCATCTGGAAAGGTTTAGAAAAGTAATCAACTTAGCCTTGCGCATGGAATGGATGGTAAAGGATCCCTTTGCAAAATTCAGTTTCCGATACCAAAAAGTAGAAAGAACCTGCCTCAATCCTACTGAACTCAGCAGAATAGAGGAAAAGCAATTTGATATCCAGCGATTACAGTATATCAGGGATTTGTTTGTTTTTAGCTGTTACACCGGACTGAGCTACATAGATACCATGAACCTGATGCATGATGACATAGTATTAGGCATGGACGGAGAGTATTGGATATCCATAAGCAGGCAAAAATCCCAACAAAAGTCCAAAGTTCCCCTTTTACCTAAAGCTTTGGATATTATCAAGCTCTACCAGGACAAAGACAGGCCCTATTCCAAAGGAAAGATTTTTCCCCTCATATCCAATCAAAAGTTGAATGCTTACCTCAAGGAAATTGCACTCATATGTAGGGTTAAAAAAAACCTGACTTTTCATTTGGCAAGACACACCTTTGCAACCACTGTCACGCTGTCTAATGGTGTTCCGATTGAGACAGTAAGTAAAATGCTCGGGCATGCAAGTATTAGAACTACACAGATTTACGCTAAGGTGTTGGAGAAAAAAGTAAGTGATGATATGAAAAAACTCAAAAGGAAACTGGGTAAATCAAAATAATCACATCACCACCTTCGGGTGGTGATGTGACTTTCTGTTGGATATTAGCCTGATTTTGCGAATTCAAAACCAAAATCAAAATTACATGCCAACAGAAATCATCACATTAAATGACTTGGAGAAATTTGGGACTGAACTGAAGGCAGACTTAAAAAAAATGCTTTCAAACCTAAACGGGCAACCAACCAAGAAATGGCTGAAATCCCATGAGGTCAGAAAACTTTTGGATATTTCCCCTGGAACCCTTCAGCACCTGCGGGTGAACGGTACTATGCCATTCACCAAGATCGGAGGAGTGATTTACTACGATCATGAGGATATAGTAAAGCTATTTGAAAATAATAAGCGAGTCAATAAATTTCCCCATGATGGAATATAGGAATGCCGACATGGAAGATAAGTCAAACTTGGGATATGGGACTGAAGTCCCTCCTCTCCTTGAATATGTTAAAATCATGTGTGCCCAACAGGATATTCCAGAAAAAGATGCCATTGCATTTTTTACTCATTTCCAGGAAAATGGTTGGCAAACATTTAAACTCGGTTATAAATTGATTTTATATCGCCTGCCGTGGGCTACTCAAATTCTCTGGTGGATTTTGAAGGAAAATCCCAGAGAATTTCGAGTTTCTATTTTCTATACGGCAATGAATGATTGTGTTTTCCCGAACTGTTCTGGGGCAAGGAAATTCAGGTAGGAGTGTTTCCTTTTTCTATTGTACCAGATTTCGATGAATTCAAAGAGTTCCATTTGTGTATGATAGATAGTCAATTCTGGAATATGATAAATAAGCTCTGATTTGATTATTTTGAAGAAGTTTTCAGCTACTGCATTATCCCAACAAATTCCTTTTCTGCTCATACTCTGGTGGATTTTATAGATTATAAGCAGATTTCTGAATTCTTAATTTTCCTGTCAAACAAATCCATGATAATGGTCAGATAAATCCATTCCTGCTTAGTTCTTACATAAGTGATGTCAGACACCTATTTTTCTCCAGGTCGGCTGGCGCTAAATTCCCTGTCAATCAAATTCTTCGTAGGAGGATATCCATGCTTCGAATCTGTGGGCGACACCTTGAATTTCTTACAGATAATGCTACGCAGGCCCAGCAGTTTCATCAGGCTGGCTACCCTGGGTCGGAAAACAAGCATTCCCCGATCCTTGAGTTCTATCCTCATTTTGGGACTCCCCAGGCGAGATTTGGTCTGTTTATGCAGTTCTTGAATAGCTGCTTTCAAAACCTGATTCTCTAAGGCCCTTTTAGTAGGTTTTCTGCTTAGCCAGACATAATAGACACTTCTTGATACACATAAAACTTTACACATGTTCTCAACAGCAAATTCCGATTGGTATTCATGAACCTGAATATTTGTTGTCGCTCTTGGAAAAGATGATTACAGCCTTTTTTAAGATATCTCGTTCGATCTTCGCTTCTTTTAGTGCCTACCTTAATTCGGCTATTCGCGTTGTTCAGCAATCAAAACCGGTTTTCCATTGCCTGTGAAACTGGACGCTCCAGTTAATGCAAATTCCCGGTTCCACCGCCTGACCATATCGCCAGGAACACCTAATTACCTGCCGATCTCAATGGAGGATTTACAGCTTTTCTGTAATTCAACTGCCATCAATTAAAAGCCCTGTCAAAAGTTCTTCTTGATCTGTCACTCATTGATTCAAAGTTAGGAGAGCTTAACTTCCTGACCAATCAAATGTAGCAGCTCCACCTAAGCCCATCTTTTCGCTTGGCCCCTAAAAAGACATCAAAAAAGTAGCTCCAGAATTAACCGGAGCTTCACTAGATGAGCTTCCGTACAACGAATCGCCTGAAGCCCTCTTTTCGCTAACGTGAATTGGCAAATAATCTTATAAATCATTTGATATTTAAGACACTACCTCGGTTGTGCGATCGTTCTTTTTCTAATATGGCGAATGAAGTCCGATCTTATTTCCTTCCGAGTCGTGGAAAATTGCAAAAAATCCACTCTCGTCTGCGTGGGGTGTTTTAGAAATAATAATCTTTCCTCCATTTCCTTCTACTCTATCAAGAATAGGTTGCAAGTTATCCCCACCATTCAGATAAATGGTAACCCCCTTGACAGAAGGTTCTAAACCTTCTTCTTTCATAATAACTCCTGTCACCATTTGGTTTTGGTATGGAAAAATGCCCATTTCCATTCCTTGGGACTCTAATTTTTCAATTTCTATGCCTAAAGTTCCTTTGTAAAAGTTTATGGCTCTCGAAATATCCGTTGCTGGAATCTCAAATATTGATATAAAACTATTCATGTTATTATCGTTCTTGATTGTTGATTCTTTAGTAAGATTTGAATTGGTAGCAGTTGTACCTTTGTTTTTGCAGGAGACATTTCCAAAAGTCAAAGCCATTATTGTTATAAATATTTTTCCTTTCATTTTATGTCCGTTGTAGATGAAGTAAAATTACAAGTAGGTAGTCGCTAGAAATTGTAAAAATGCGACACCATTAAACTATTTATAGAAAAGGGCGGAAAGAACTAAGTTTTCGTGATTAATAAATTCTTTGGGGTTTGTACCTGTAAATTTTTTAAAGTCCTTTATGAAGTGTGCTTGGTCGAAATATTCACTTTCATAGGCAACATTGGTAAGATCTTCTGATTTCTTGTCAAGCAAAATTTTTAAAGCGGTTTGAAACCGAATAACCTTTCCCAATTGTTTAGGACTTACCCCAATTTGCTTTTTGAAGTTCCTTTCTAATTGTCTTCGTTTTGAGAAGTTCTCTTTTAGGATTGAGTTTATTGAGGCACTACCGTTTGTGGATAAGAGTGAGTCAACGGTGTTTTTTACAATTGTATTTATCGTCTTTTGGTCATTAAACCTATCCAAAAGAAATTTTTCGATAATACTTATGCGTTCTTCAGTATCCTTCGCTTTTATTATTTTTTGCTCCAAATCATTTGCGATTTCTCCTCCGAAAAGTTGGTTTATAGACGTTTCCTTATTAGCCAAATTGCTGATTGGTACAGAGACAAAATTTGCAAATCCATAAGGGTAAAAACGGACAGCAAATGTTTTGACAATCCCTGTGGGCTCAATGTAAAACGGTTCAATTGTTTGGCCAAGCACCATTGCCCGAGGTTGAAGTATAAATTCATTTTCAGAAGTGTATCGTTTTATGTCGGCTCCAAGAATAAACGCAATTTCAATACAACCATCAGGTACAATTCGTTGTTTTTGCGGTTCAGACTGTTTAGGTAATTCCAAAGTCCAATAGCAACTAACAAGTGATTTTAGGTCAGCATGTGGTTCAAATGTTTGATAGTCCATTTATCTTTAGGTTGTTTTTTCTGAGTACGGACTAACGGCATCCAAAACTCTTAAAAATCAGCAGTTTTTAGTGCTAGATCGTCTTCTATGAGACCGAATTTATCGATTTGATTCTTTTATTTCTTAACTAATCCCCACTTTCTTCCTGATCTGAAAAGAGATAACCTTCCTGATTGAGAGATGGAGTTTCTTTTACCACCATGTCCCAAAGGGTCACCGCCAATTTTCGTACTGTGGCGCTGGTGGCAGAGACTCGGCCTTTTCTAAAACTAATTCTTTGGAACAAGTCCCCCAGAGGAGTTGATTCCTTTAAGTTTTCGATAGCATTAGAAGCGTTTCAGAATGGGATTTTTAGTCTATTGCTTCCTTAAAGTACTTTGCTGAACAGGAGTTTCCCTCCGCTGATACTGGGATAAGTGCTAATCAAAACGCCAGGAAAAAAAGTCCCCTGGCGGTTTTGAACTTTTTGATTCCATCTGGCCCGACTTCGCTCATCAGAGATAGTACGGTTGAGAATCTCATTCCTTTTATCTCCAACAGCCCTGGCCCTTCAAAGAGTTAAAAGACTTTCATATTGATGCAGTCAAGTTCAATTGGAATGGTTAGAATTTCCTATCTATGTGTATTCCACCCACAATGGTTTCTGGGTGGAATTTGCCTACACTCCTCCCATAAATTGTTGTTGACTGGAGAAAGATTAAAATGATTTATGATCATTTTTTTAATGCATTGGCTTACTATCCCTACTGGAAAGATTATTTTGAATAGACTTCAACTTAAGTGCATTTAAAACGATTATAATTTTTAATTGGGGAATTGACGAAAAAGAAGTAGAAGATAGAAGATTATTAGTGTTTACCTTTTTTAGGTTCAGATGACTAAGTAGCAGAAACAGATAAAAAATCAACTACTGCTATGAAGACAATATCTTTTAGAAAAACACTATTCCTGAATGGCGCTATCGTCTTAATTCCTATATTTTTTTCACAGGCACAAGTCAAGGAACGTGTAGTAAACCAAGCTAAGGAATCTACAGCAAGCAAGGCAGAGCGAACTGTTGACCAAACCATCGAATCGGTGGGTGATGGTATCATCAACGGAGTGAAAGGAGTATTCAAGAAAAAAGACAAAAAGGAAAAAGGCTCCAAGAATGAGATCGGAGGAGATTCCACTGTGATGGAAGATGGTTTCTCGGATTGGTCTCAAGGATAACTCCAGCCCGAATCATTCCAGTGGCCAGGACACTCCCAGCCTATCCAAATACACGAAGTTTTCATTTATCCAAGGAGAAGAAATAGTTGTCTTTGATGATTTTAAGCAAGACAACGTAGGTGATCTCCCTGCCTCCTGGATTACAACAGGTGCTGCCGAAGTGGTCAATTTTGAAGGATTGGAAGAGGAATTGGGTTTGGTTCAATAAAACCAAAGGCAATTTTGTCCCTGAGTATTTGAACGATTTTCCTGAAAATTTCACTTTAGAATTTGATCTGATGTACGATTTTGCATTTGGTACTTTCAGCGGAAGCAGAAGAATCATGCTAGTTTTCTCAGATATTGCCAACCCGGAAGCAAAGCTTGACTGGGATGGAGGTGGGGATTATTTCAACCTTCAAAAATTGTCAGATAATTACCTTGGTGTTGAATTTTCTGGCAATAGCCATGACGGAGGACCTTACATAACTGGTAAAAAAGCGGTTCACACTGAAAAAGGATTGAATTTCAGTAACTCTTTTAATGCCGGTAACCTGATAAATGCAGAAGAGGCTAATAAGCCGATACACATTTCCATTTCCAGAATGGGAAGAAGAGTCCAGGTATTTGCCAATGAGGAGAAAGTCTTGGACCTTACTGCTGCTTTTCAAAAAGATGTGAACCTAACCAGTGCCCGATTCTTTGTCAACAATGCGACGGATGCTGACAACTATTACCTAAGCAACATTCGCTATGCGGTAGGTCAACCGGATTCCCGCAGCAAACTCCTGGAAAGTGGCAACTACAGCACTTCCGCCATCACATTTAACTTCGGTTCGGCTGAGATTAAACCTGAGTCTTATGCCATCCTAAAGGAGATAGCCGAAGCCCTAAACGCTGAACCAACTAAATCAGTATCCATAATCGGCCATACAGATAGTGATGGCTCCGCAGAACTGAACCAGCGACTATCTGAGGAACGTGCAGCTGCTGTAATGCATGCCTTGCAAACCGAATTTGCTGTAAATAACGCCATTGAGACCTCCGGTAAAGGGGCTTCAGTTCCCATCGCTGAAAACGACACCCCTACTGGAAAAGCGAATAACAGAAGGGTGGAATTTATCCTGAATTAATTCTGATCCAAAGCTTTTTGGCAGGTGCCTAGACCATAATTATCTTGACAATCTGAAATCCATTTTTATAATAAAACATATCATACACAATGAAACGACACTATTTCCATCTTCCGGCCTTAAGCTTGATAGCCGTCCTTTTACTTTCCAATTGCAAGGAAAAAGAAGAGCCGGCAACGGACTTCTCACAATTTGTCCTAGGTGAATGGACTCTAGCAGCAAGCAATTTTATAAACGATGAGGTCATCGATGAATGCAATTTCCAAACTACCTACACTTTTGGCAGCGATGGAAATCTAAACATCAATCCGGTTGCCACAGCCTATGATGAAAACAACAACCCCTACTGTACTGCTCCGATAAATGATGGGCATGGATTTGATTTAAATTACAGCATCAGTGGGAATCGGATGGAAAGTGAACTAGGAAATGCTACGCTATTGAAATCTTCCGTGACAAGCCTTAAGCTAACTTTCGAGAATGACGATCTTGGGATAGTTGAGTTGACCCGATAGAATACCTATTTACTCAATTCAATTTCAATAAAAGATTTTGGGATTGCTTGAAAAATTCTTTATACAAGAGAGAAAAAATGTCATTTAATATAAAGCATATTTAATCTTAGCTCCCCAGACTTCTATCTGAATTTTGTTAGAATCAATTAAATCCGAATATATTAGTGATATTTTTTTTAATCAACTTATATGATCACACAAATTCACAAGCTGCTTTGCGGTCTGATACTGTTTTTCCATACCATCCCTCTATCTGCGCAAAACCTATCGCAAGATACAGTGCATTACCTCAAGCTATATGAGGAAGGAATGGATTATTATATCAAAGGCGATCACGGTAAAGCAAAGCAATATGTTATAAAGTTAAGTGAGTTGGCTTATAAAAACGACTGGGAGAATAAATGGGTCGAACACATGATTGAAATCAGCAGTTTTGAGCTCTATGATGGAGATTTTGAAAAGGCACTGCAAATATTAGATTCTCTAGTTAAGCTATCTGAAGAAGGGAAAATCCGAAAAGAAATCAATAAATTCCAAATATATGACTGGTATTCCGGTTTTCTTGCCAATGACGGAGATATAGAGACCTCCCAAGTATTTCTGACCAAAGCTCAAGAACTTATCCCTAAACTTCCGGCCCAAATGCAGAATACTTCAATGCAGAAGCTAGAAAATGGCCGGGCTCTGAATTTTTATAAATTCGGGGATTTGAGAAGAGCTAAAGCATCCTTTTTACGATCCATTGACTTACTCCACAAAGCATATTTGGATGGGGTCTATTCTGAAAAAGACGAATATGAGTTTACCAAAGTAATTCTTTATAAGAATATCGCAAATAATGAAATCTTAGCCGGAGAATTTGCAAATGCCAAATTGTACTTAGATTCTGCCCTTCTGACCTTTTCAAAATTAACCGATCCATATTACCAAAATTCACCAATGGCAGCCGCAATCAATAATTCCTTTGGAGATTATTATAAGGGATTGGGAGATTTTGAGCTAGCGGAGAAGGCAATGAAAAATAGAATAGAAGAATTGGAGAAATATGAAAAAAGAGTCAATCTCCAAATGAGAATAGAGGCAAGACAAAATTTGGCAAACTTATATTTCAAAAACGGCATCTACGATCTTGCCAAGTCTAATTATGAGATAAGTTTAAAGTACCTGAAAGACCTTAAAACATCAGAACCTTCTAAGTATCGGTATTTATGGAAAATCATTGATTTTTATCAAAATACTAATGAAGACAGTCTGAGTAATCATTTGCTATCAAGAGTCGATTTTGAAACTGATCCCATACGTCTCTACTATAGTGGTGCTGAAACTTCAATTGTATCTATGTATGCACTCAAAGCCAATTCATTGGCGAAGGTATCATCGGTAGATGAGGGATGGAATGAGTCCAATTTTTTAGATTTTAACCGAAAGGCCTTAAGTATATCCAATCAAATAGGCATGCTGAACCAAGCAGGACTAAGCAATTCATTAACAGAGCCCACAAAACTTGCGCTTGACTCCTACATTGCAAATTTATACCGGCTGTACAAGCGCAATCCGGAAGTGAATACCCTTATTGAGGCCTTAAATGTGATTGAGTTTTCAAATAATAAGAACTATAATGATCAATTAATTACAGGTCATTTGGCGAGAAACAATCCTGATTCCAGCCTTGTGAATGAGAAAAAAAAATTGCAGCGAAAACTGGACGAGTTGGAGAAAAACATTGCTTCAGGGGTAGGTGATATCCTTGTGGATTCCATTGTAAAAGTATCTTATCGGTTAGAGAAAATAAATGATCAGTTAATCGAAGCGATTCCTGAAATACAATCAATGGCAGAGTTTCGAGTCAATGAAGATATCCTTAAAGGAATAAATCTAGCTGAAGATCAGCAAGCGTTTCTCTTTTATTATTCGGAAAGTACACTCTATATTTTATCAAGGTCAGGAAAGGAAAATGACTGGAATTGGGCAGGTGTTCCGACACAAAATCTAGATGGACTGATTGAAACCTCAAACACCGCTTTTCGTGAAATTTCAGATTCGGGCTGGCAGCAAGCAGGCAAACAACTTTTTCAAATTCTATTAAAAGGTCGGATTTCTCCAGGATCCAAAAGGCTGGTGATTTACCCACATGGAAATATTGGACTGATTCCTTTTGCTGCTTTAATCGATGTAAATGGCAACTATCTGGTGGAAAATTATTCCATCTCTATCAAGAATAGGTTTGAGAAGAAAGATAAAAGCTCATTCAGGCCTAAAAAGCCTACTGAAATTCTGGCATTTGCTCCATATTTTGAAAATTCGCAGCAGCAGTTCCAACGAAATTTATATGGCTATCTAGGTGGGACCAGACAGGAAGTAGCTGGAATCTCAAGGTATTTCAAAACCAAGCTATACGAAGGACTCTCTGCTACTAAGCAAAATTTCATAAGGGAAAGCAAGAACAATAAATTTATCCATTTAGCCACACATGCCTTTGCGGAACCTAATGTTATGTTCTCAAAAATTATATTTTCAGGTGACGGCAATGAAGATGTACACAGCCTATTTGGTTATGAAATTGCAGGTTTAAATTGGGACGTTGAGATGCTGATTTTAAGCGCATGTCAAACCGGATATGGTAGATTCCAACTCGGTGAAGGCATTTCAAGTCTTGCCAAATTATTTTCTGATGCAGGCGCCAAAAGCTTACTATTCACGCTTTGGAAAGTAGATGATTACGCCAGCGCTGAACTAATGACTCTTTATTACAGCTATCTAGAAGCTGGCTTGGAAAAAGACCTTGCGCTGCAGGCTGCACAGAAATCCTACTTGCAAAACAATGAGGAAGCTAAAAACATGCCATTTTTCTGGGCAGGATTTGTCGTAAGCGGTGAGGTTACGCCAGTGTATAGAAGCAGTTTGCCTTTCAATGCACTTCTAGTTGGTTTAGTTATTATCGGATTGCTTATAGTGATCTTAGTAAGGAAAAAAATTGCTAGGACTCGCAAGACAATCAGACACTAACTTCGGTCTGCTGGAACTAAAAGCCAACAAGTTAAGTCAATCGCTAATTTAATCGTAAGGTTACCAATAGCTATTCTGATAGGATTGGAAAGAGAATTATCAAAGAGAATAAATAGACATGTTGAAGAGAAGACACTCCTCATTACGCATGTAAATGGTGGCGGAAGTTATTTAAAAATTCCCCAGCCCCTTAAAAAGCATTGGGGAATTTTGATTCTACTTGATTCTCACTCTATTTATCCAAAACAAGCAGAATTCTCTCCACCTCATCCATCTTATATCCGCTGCTTTTTCTGAGCCGGATCATCTCTTCTTTACCCCTTAGGGTATCACCTTTTACAAGATAAGCAAGTGCCATGTACCATTTGGCCTGATCCCGAAGCTGGGTGCCGTCGCTATATATATAATTGTCAAAATAATGGATTGCGCTATCGTATTGGCCAAGTTCAAACTTGGTGATTCCTTTATAGAACTGAACATAATCGGTCTGATATGGGAGAATCCTGGTAAACAGACTATCAGAAAGACTGTAATTTTTGCTTTCATACGCTATGAATGAGGCTTTCTCCAAATCCTCCGGATTCAACTCTTCTCCACGAGTGATCGGTGAAACTACGTTGGGATATGCAGTGTAATACGAAAGAAAAGAATCCGTAGCAGGCGCGGAGGAAGTGGTATCAGAAAGGTTTAGGATAAGGACAGTGGCGGCAACCAATAACACTATTCCTGCTGCAACCTTCCATAGGTATGGTTTGGCCTGTATTTTCCGAACTTTTTGGCTGCTTACCAACCCCTCCTCTACTCCGCCTAAAAAAGCTTTGATCTCAGAATGTTTATTTCGGATTATCGCTTCCCGGGTCGCCTGCTGCAACTCAAATTCTTCCCTGAATTCAGCATCGGAGCGAAGCAATTCTTCCAAAATGAGTTTTTCATCTGCTGTCAGGCTGCCTTTAATGAAACGGTCCAGCAATTCGTTGCTTTCCATCAGTAATCAAATTTTTTGTGTTTGAACGACTCCTTGAGTGACTTCATACAGCGTGATTTATGGCTTTTCACCACGTCTGGATGATTGTAATCCATAAGTTGCTGGATCTCCTTCATGCTTTTGTTTTCGTAGTAATAGTACTCGAGGATTTTCCTGCACTTCTCCCCTAGCTTAGCGAGTGACTTTCCCAGGAAGGACACCTTTGGATCCGGTTCTTCGATGAAAAGTTTGGCTTCTTCATACAATCCCGCAGACCACTCCTGGTCTTCCTTTAATTCCAAGCCAGGTTGCTCTCGTTTCAATCGGGTAAAGAGCATAAATTTCCCCATTGAGAACAGGTAAGTTTTAATGCTGCTTTTTTCAAGTTCCAACTTTCCGCTCACCGCCCTGTCAAATAAGGCGATGCTTACATCCTGATAGATGTCCTGCAAAAGCTCTTCTCCCTGATGATACCTTTTGGCAAACTGGAGGAATGGCTCCCTATACAACTTATACACTTCTGCCAGAGCTGATTTATCACCAGACTTAAGTCGCTCTATAAGAATATCACGCATTTACCCTTAGTCTTAAAAATTGGAATAAGGTAAACATATCCTTTTTTTCTTTATTGACAACTAGTTAGTTGACCAATCTATAAAAAGAAGCCTTACTTTCTGGCAAGTAGTTACTTAGCTCTATTTTTCAGCTTTTCTTCCTTAGGAATAATACCAGTCGCTTTTCTAGCTATGCAGAAGAGTCTGTATCAGTGATAATTATCAGATATACAGCCAGTTTAGAAATTTGTAATACTTTTCTGTTTACCATTTTCCTCCCACCCAGACTAAGACATAGCAAACAAAATCAACAGCTATGAACAGATACTCAATTTCTAAAATTTTCCTGCTAGCCTTCTCACTATTTTTTCTGGGAAATGCAGGGGAATGCCAAATCCTGAAAAAAATCCGGGAACAGATGGCCGTGAAACCTAACTCCGAATCCGCTGAATCAGACGGGGAAAATGCATTAGGTGGAATCGACCTTACTGGCATGATGGGGCAGACAAAAGATTTCAAAGCCCCCTCCGCTTACAATTTTGACTTTCAGGTCACCATGGAAATGCAGATGGAAAAAGGAAAGTCCATGAATCAGGTATGGAAGTACAACATCGCAGAAAGTTACTTTGGAATAGAAATGTCCAATATGCTGATCATCTATGACCTGGACAGTGATGTAATGGTGACACTCAATCCCAAAGATAAAACTTACACAGCCATGTCTACGGCTATGATGGGAATGTTTGGTAATGCTGCTGATGCAGCCGATGATGCCAGTATACCTGAAATGAGAAAGACCAATGAGACCAAATCTATCCTGGGCTACACCGCTACCAAGTACATCATGGAGGATGAAAACCTAAAAGGTGAGTTCTGGATGGCTCCTGATGTGGAGTTTGACCAGTCAGCCTTTGCCAAATCATTGAGTTCTTACTCTAAAAACCCAGTGCCTTTACCTGAGAAAATGCAGGGATTCATGATGGAAATGACTGCTTTTGACAAAAAAGGAAAAGTGACCTCAACAATGAAAGTGGTGCAACTCGGAGAGATAGATCAGATGATCAATATGTCTGACTATAAAAATGGAATGACATTCTAATATATCTTGGCTATGAAACCTAAAAATTTCATTTTCACCTTACTTATACTGGCGCTGGCATCTTCCTGCAGCTCTACCACCACAGAATCAGAAGCAGGAAAACAGCTCCATTTAAAGACAGTGGTTTCTTCCTGCCTGAAGGATTATTCTGAAGAAAATAAAGGAAAATTTTTTACAGAAACGTTGATCCAAGATCTGGCAAATGGCAATGAGATCACAGCCGACCATTATGAGCCAGCCCATCTTTACAAATTTTACTGGAAAGAAAAAGGCGTAGACCATTTCATAGGATTTGAAGAAATGCAGACAGCCAAAGAGTTGAGCATTCTTAAAGACAAGGGACACAGCCAAAGCTCCACACCCCTAATCGACTATGTAAAAATGACCTACCGGGACAAAACCCCAGAAGAACAAACCAGGCTGAACAAGCTATTAGATGAGCAACTGGATAAATCCGAAGATCCAAACGTCCTCCGGCACCTCAAATAAAGCTCTCCAAAAAAAAGGGATGGGGATGGAAACTATGGCCTATGTCCCATTGGATTCCAAGGCAGATTATGCGGTGTACAACAGAAAAAGCTTTAGTCTCTACATGGTCTTGGGAGATGTGCTCATCACCTTAAGTGCACAGGTGGGACCCTACGGATCTGTAAACGAATCCCTAAGCATTGAACTTGCAAGGAAACTTGCGGATAAAGTCGCTGAATTATGCATTTGATCGTATTGATAATCCTGTACATTCCGATTTTTCTATTCCAAAATGAGCAGTTAAAGAAATTTCCAATTGGTACAGATACTGACCGTCAACAAACACACCTAGTGTATTTGGAGATTGGTGAACGGGTAGTTTTTGACTCTATGGAAATGGCAAACGCCACGCTTTCCCACTATCCTAACCAGCACATATTTAGCATCATGGACAATGAAGGTCAACATATCTCACTGACCTTTGCAGGCAAGGATATTTCTTCAAGAAAGCCCATGGAGTTGAAATTTGACCATCCTGGTTTATTCCATGGATATAGTGAGAATGGCGATGTGTTTTTTATTGCTTTTGGAAAACTCGACCAAGAGCGGGATCCAAGACAGATCAAGTACGATCTTTCCTTTCCCTCAGATATCATGGAAGGCAGATTAACAGTCATCAACTGGACTCCAGAAGAATTTGAATTTGCGTTCGAAGGCAAACTGGGGAAAAGCGATGCCGTCGATAAACCGGAGAGTTGGCAACCATTTTCAGGCTATGTGAAAGCGCAAAACTATCAGGAATTCCACCTGTAGGTTTATGCTTGCCGTTTACTGATTAAACAAAAACTTCAAAACAGCCACCATAACGCTATTAATATCATTATTCATTTACATCAAACACATCAACTATGAAAACGTTTATTCGAATTATCGCTGTGGCTTGGTTCACCTTTATTCTGGTCGAATCCAATGCCCAAACTGTCAAAGGAGCCATTTCGGTCGGGAAAAAATCTGAATTGAAACTGGAAACCCGATCCGACAACATGATAGATATTTTTATTGACTTCCGAAAAGAAAGGTATCCCATCTTATTTTCTTTTCAGGGAGAGGACATCAAATCAAAAGAGGGCAAAGAAATCATATTCTTCGAGTTTATTACAGAGGTATATCACAATGGCAAATTGATGGGCAAGACCTCCCGAAATCCAATGCCATACATCCCCGGGGACATGATTATAGGCACGGAAGGATTTGATTTCATCTCCCTGCTATCTTACAATGAAAAAAGCCGTGCTTCTCTAAAGGAAACGCCAGGAAAGCTTGCGCCGGGTAGCTATCAGGTGAAGCTCCTTGCCCGTCCCTTGGAAGCCAAGGGGCAGATCAAGCCTGCCACATTTTCATTCAACATCCAATAGACATGCTATGAAGACTAATTTAATTAATCGGATTCTATTATTTACTGGCATGTCATTACTGGCTTTTGCCTGCGCCGGATCATCCGAAGATCAAGCCTTAGAAAAAGTTGCCAAAGAGCTGGGTATGGACAAGGAGAAATTGAAGAACAAGTCCTTCTATTCCTTTGAAATTACAGGAGGCACACTAAACGGGCAGACATTCACCACGCCTGTATATGCTCAGGGAGGAATTGATAGCCGATGGAATGAGAACACAGAAATAAGTGCCACCACCATAGGTTTTGTAGATCCTCCACAAGGCAATAGTACGTTTAGGATGATTTGGGAAGGTGACAAAATTAGTCCTCTAAAGCCAGAAGAAAATCCATTTGGGGAGAATTCCTATATAGAACTGAAGGTGGAGAAAAATGATAAGAAATATACCTTCTTATCCAATGGCGGTTCTTATCAAGTAGTTTCAAAAAACAAGAAAGCCTGGGTGGACCAGATCACTAAGAAAGAGTATCCAATTTTAGATATCGAGGCTGAGTTTGAAGGCGATTTTACTGAAACTAACTCAGGAGAAAAAGTGAAAATCAAGGGCTGGGTAAAGGGTTTTGATCCTCGCTAAGTGATCTTTCTTTCGCCCTTTTCTCCGAATATCTAAACCAAATCAGGCAATCAAATCTATGCTGTAGCTGAGCAACCAGCTGCAATAGAGATTCCTTTGCCCATTACCTAACACCTACTCCCTATGAAATATTATATCAAAACCTTTTTGCTGTCCACTCTTGTAATTCTATTTGGGAACAACTTTCTCAGAGCCCAGACTTTCCCGGTTCAGGCAACAGGAATATTTACCTTAAACGACGGTAATGAACTGAGGATATTACAGAATCTTACTTCTACACAAATCAACGGAATATTGGCCAATGCCAAAAAAGAAAAGTTGGCAGATTTTAGTGGGAGTTACAATAAGGACACAGGGAAGGTACTTGCCAAGATGACGTATTGTGACGGCAATAAAGAGCAATTAACTTTTTTTTTCACCAGGGGCGATGCGAATGTTTCAGAAATTTATTTTGGAACTGCCCCTGATGACAGAAAAGCCATAGGAAACCGAAAAGGAAGAAGCAGGCCAACACTTGCATTTCAATGTGCCGAAGGAACAGCCAATATTCAGGAGCCTTTCTTGGGAAAAGGATCCTGGACCGGGCCCTGGAAGACACATCTAGGAATGATCAGATTAATCCATATCAATGATATCGCTACAGGCAACGTATTCGTGGTGGGAGATTTTAAAGATACCGGAGTCATCCAACTGATTGATTTTGATGGCAATGAAGTAGAAGGAGAATTTACATCCCATACCCAGGGCGACGGTTATTTCAAAATCACCCGGGTCAGCGAAACCAAGTTTGAAGGTACATATAGATGGGGAATGCAGAGCGAGTGGACTAAGTGGGGAGGAGAGCGCAAAGACGCCAAACTCCCCCTATTGACTTCCGAAGGTGCTCAGCTCTTGGTCAATCGACTATTGACAGAATACTAACCAAGCTCAACTTTAACTTAAAAAAATCATGAGAAAACACATTTATATACCCCTATTTCTACTCTTTTTGGCAGGATGGGCACAGGCTCAGAATTACACAGGTGTATGGAACGCCGCTATGGTGAATGACAAAACGAAAGTGGATACGAACATTGAGTATCATCTCACACAAAATGGCAATACTGTCACAGGAGAAATTATCCACAAGAAGGAAAACATGAAGGCTATAGTCACAGGAACACTTGCCAATGGTGAGGTGAACGGCACCTTAAAGTATGATAAAAACCAGTGGGCATCTCTGGATCAAAAGTTCAGGATTTTCACCAGGCCCACTGACAATGCAACTATTTTTATGCATGAGAGTACAAAAGGTGCACGGTATTTCGGAGGTCCCCTCTTCAAAAACCAAGCCCTCACCAATCAGCAAGCTAGTAAAGCTCAGGCTGCAACTTCACTACAAAAAGGCGCATTTTCTTCAGGAAGTGGTACGGTAGTGCAGCAGTCAACTGCTAAACCTAAAGTGGGCGTAGCAATGGCAACCACACCCACGAAGACAGCCAGAAATATTGGCGGATATTATCGTATAGAAGGAATGAGTGATGCTAATGGAACCAAGAGAAATCTCTATGTAAATGTAAAAAACTTCCCAGATCCCAAAGACAGAAGTAAAGCGTATGGCGAAGCGTTAATTATGGGAGAAGCGTATGGTATTGGATCAGCTCAGAAAAAACTGTTTGGTTATGAAACCAACGGAGATGATATCACAGTCATGTTTGACACGATCTATGAATTGAATAAAAAGAACACCATGGCAAATGGGCGGGTTGAAGGAATCTATCTGATAGCACCAAAACAAGGCTACAAAATGATCAAAATCAGTCAGGCAGAAGCAGAGCGGGAGAGTAAAAAGCTGAGTGCTACAGTGAAGGTGAGGGTGGATTATAAGTTTATTTATCTGGCTTCATCCCTTTATTGGGATAAGTCATTTTTAAACTACAACCTAACAGACAAAGGCTCAATGGCATTGTACGGGACGGGAAGTATCCGTGTTTATAAGGAAACTTCCTCTAACACTACAGAGCTTAAAGCTATCAATAATGCTTCAGCACGAATTTTTGATACTCCAAAATCAAGAGCTGCAAGCAAGCCTAACCTTTCTTATTTTGATAAAAGCAAAAATCGTTCTTGGGGAGGTTTAAACTATCATTTCTTTGGCTTCTATAGTTTTGCTAAAGACGCAGATTTCCCCAACCCCCCAGGGGGTGATAAACACACAAGAGGTGCTATATTTCCTGTTAATCGTTATCTTGAATTTGAAGTGAGTCGTGCCGCTTTGGAGGGTAAAACAGAACGCATAGCAATTAATGGACATGCGCACCTTTCAAATGCTCTTCCTTTTGGGGATGCTAATTTCGGGAATATGCATCGTAGAGTTTATCTTCATGAATTGACTGATCAGAGTAAACTTACTGAGGAGGAAAAAAAATTCAATAGAAAATTAGAAGGAAAAGGGCATCCTCATGCAGGATCATTAGTAAGTCCGCCTTACTATTTTTTTGCAATCAAAAAGGATCAACAATTTTCTACTCCAGCAGTAATGATCGCTTTTACTGTGGAAATTATTGAATAGAAAATGATAGAAACTAAAAGAAACACCTAATCTGTTAAAGATGAATCTTCTAACCAAAATTCTGATTCATTTCTTCAGCATTATAGGCTCAATGACAGTCGGGTTTACCCAAGACATAGACCTTACCACCTATGACACTGAAGAAGGAGGGCTGTATTTTGATCAGGTGTTGATTTACTCCTATTCAGATCATACCGGTCAATCAGCAGACGTGTGGATCTATTACAGTACCTGTAGCGGACGCTTTCTCTTCGACCATGCGGCATGGGGAAGGGAAGATGAGATGATCCACTATGTAATTGCCCAGCCTGATGGCAGTTACCTGACCTTCGGCACAGAAGCCGAAGGGCCAGGCAACGGCAAGACCGTCACTGTGGACTCCGTATATCTGGAACCCAAAGAGCAACTTACTGCCATCCCTGCCATGAATGAATACCTAGAATTTATAGCAATCCCTGAGTCTGACCAAGTACTTGCAGGATTGGAGAGCAAAGCCTTTGAAATCAGGAAATCCAAAGACCCAAGTGGGTTCGAAAAGATTCACCTAGCTAAAGTGGACTTTGATGCAAGGCTTATCTATGCTTTCAACCAACAGGCTCAAGAACTTCGTCTTCCTGAATTGTTCAGCAATGGACTTTCAGTTGGCACCGATCAGCTCATCACACAAATTGAATCTTCCTACACTGATTCAAACGGAAAACAGTATTGGAGCAAGCTAATACTCAAGTCAATTGACCCAGCTACCTACTGGGCGCCTTTTAGAGAATACACAGTTCAACTTAAGGTTGGGGAAAAAATACTGGAGAAACCTTTGGCTGAATCCCTTATTTTAGTCCAACCGTGTTATTAACAAATAGTTGCGAGTACAAGATTAAACTTGGATATTTGAGGTTTATGTAGATAAGTTTCCAATTCAAGCCTATTTTATAGTCAATTTTACTAACGTCTGAGTTTTTGGCTTCCGACGGATTTTTAATTACACGTAAATTGATCTGTCAAAGCCCAAAATATTCCTATCTATCCACATTTTGTTTTCGGGAGCAATTGGCTTTCAACCTCGCCCCAGTCATCCATCAGCACAGAATGTCTTAATCCCAGACATAACCATATATTTTGATTGTGCTTTTCCAAACCTGATAATGCTAAAGACAATGGGAGAAAATTCTGAGGGCTGGATTTAATAGTGTCTGAATAATCAATAAAAAATCAGTTCAGAGGTTTGTGGCTATGAAAAATAATCCTCAGTGTGTAGAGTTTAATGCAGAAAAAGTATTCTGGAAATTCTATGGTATGAATTGAATAACCAAATAGTTCCACAATGCTTCCTTAAAAACAAAATGCATTTTATCGTCTAAATACAAACTATTTAACGTCACGAAACTCAAGTACTAATTACATACAGAAATCTTTAAAAAAAATTGATAATCAATCACTTAAAATCATTACTTTTTACTAAATTAAACATTCAAATGTGAGACTAGCCACTATGAAAACCCTACCATCTCCTACCTACTTATTCATTAGTGAGTTTGATGTGAAACAACACTTAAAAAGTCTATATCCAATAGCTAGGGTTCAGGTCTACGGCGAAAGGCTTGATGAAAAACCACTTCATACCCTTTACATTAAATTTTTTGAGCGTTCGACTAACCTTCTCAACGACTATGAGAACTCAATAAGAACTATAGTTAAACAGTATTTCGCTAAGGCCCTTGCTTTTGAATCTGAATGGATCAACTGAAATAACCATTCGTACCTACTTACTCTTCAATTTATTAATATTGAAAAATCACTGTACCCTATGGGAAAATATATCTTTACTACAACTGTAGGATGATATGAGCTTTAGTGTTAATAAAAAAAGCTGCCTAGATTCCTAAACAGCCTTTCCAATCAACCATCAACCAAATCATTTTATCTTAATACTTAATCCTTGAAGAGTCTGCCATCCCTCATGGTCTGTCAGGCGAATTAGGAAATGGTAATCACCAAGATCTATATCTGAAGGGATTTCTATTTCAGCGATCCCGACATATTCTTTTCGCCCGTCAGGAATGGTATAAGTCTGAATCAACAAAAGTGGATTTTCCGGCATCTTAATCGCATCCTCATTACAGCTGCTCACCTCTGTGCTGTGGGTGTGGTGATCAAAATTGTGATGAATATCCAGACTATAACTTCCCAACTCAATATTGTCTGAGAAATAGGCCTTGAACTGCAAAGTTGATCCTCGGTCAATCACACTGCATTGCAAAGGAAATGAGTCACCTTCTATAAGAATCTTCGGGTATTCTGTATCGATAAGGGGCTTTTCATCTTCCCCACAAGAAGCCATATAAACTTCCCATCATCAAGAACATTAGACAATTTTTCATTTTAATTTCTTTAGTTTTTTATCTTCAACTAGTCAAAATAGGAATGTGTTGGCCATCCTTATTTAAATGCCAGTCATGTTTATGTCTAAATAAAAATGGAGGTTTAAGTTATAGGTGGTATTTGTATAAACCACACCAAAATAATACTCACCGTTTGACCAAGAATTATCTCCTGAAGTCAAATCACTCTGTGGATTATTGTTGTCCACCGGAGCTCCAATAGTAAATTCTGGAGCTGGACGTATACCATCATATAGAATATTACTGAAGGAATAAACATCCACTTCATCTTGATGTTTAAAAGTATCGTATACTACTACTTTAGAAAAATCAATATTCTCAACTGACTCTGGCTTGTGGTTTTGGCCTTTCTTGATCAGCAAAAGATACAGTTCGCCGTCTCCTTTTACATTATTGATATTAATACTGGAAGTCAGGACTTCACCTTTTGAAAATTCAACTCCTTCTGGTCTCTCAAGCAACTCATTGACGTAATGAAAATCTCCTTGATCAGTCATAATCATCCAGATATATAGCATAGGATCAACTTCTAGATTGGCAGGGTCTATTATATGCAAATCGTAAGACTTTTCTAACATGGTTCCATTTTCATCAGTAACGATGATAATGAAGTCATATTTTCCTTCCACGGCCTCTTTAGGTACATCGAAGTGCTGATGTACAGTGATATTTTTGGCACCTTTGAATTGTTCCCAAGTCAGCTCAAAACTCCAGACTGAGGCATAGGTTTCTCCATCTTTGGGCTCAATCCTAATTTGTATTACATCGATTTTATCTCCGGCCAGCACATCCATTTCAAGGTGAAAATCTCTCCCGATTATGGCCCTTCTGTTATCGGCAGCACCGATTTCAATGTTTTCTATAGTTGGCGAAGGCAAGACAGGCTTTGGATCATCCTCACAAGCAGAGAAAATCAGCACTGAAAAAAGTAGTAATAAATAATTGTTGGTTAGTCTTTTCATGGTTAGGTTAGAGTATTTAAAACTGATAGTTAAGTGAAATGCTGATATTCCTACCTGCCTCTGGCAAATTGATCAGACGATAGAAACTCGTGTGATTCAGGTATCGGGTATTGAAGAGATTCTGGATTTGAAGGTCGGTCAGAATTCGTTGCCCAAGTATTGTAATAGAAGTCCCTGCCCTTAAATTCACTAACTGATAACCTGGTGTGATTTTCTCAGGAGGAACAATATTTACCTGTTTGGCAGTAGCTCTGAAATCAACAGCGAAATATGGATTTTTAAAAAAACCTTGAGCCAACGGCTTGTAAGTGACATTAATAATCCCTGATGGAGGCGGTGAAAACGGCAATGTAAATCCTTGCTTCTGTCCGGACATCTGCTCGCTATAAACATATTCTCCGAGTAATTCAAAACTCCAATTCGAATTCAATTGATAGTTCGCGCTGAATTCTGCACCATACCTCAATACCTTTGCTTGGGTGTAGGTAAACACTTGATTTCCGGCACCATAGAGCACATCCATTTCGGCAGTAGGATTGAGATAAATGTAATTCGAGAAAAAATTCACAAATGGACTAAAAGAAAGTAGCAAATTTTCCCTTTTTAACTCACCTCCCAAATCCAGCTGAAGAGAGCGTTCTGGGTCTAGATTAATATTACCACGTTCGTATCGAAAATAATGGTAATTCACCCCATTGGCAGCTAACTCCTTGGCAATAGGCATTCGGAAACTAGTCCCAACATTTGCCTTTAACACCAGATCTCCTGGATTATAATTCACTCCTACTGACCAAACCAGATTATTGAATTTTCGCTGAAACTCCCCTGCCCTCACCAAGTAATCCGCTTGAGTTGCCTGGGAAGCGTCTTCAACACTGGGAAACCAATCCGGGTATTCCTCCACATGGATCTGACTGTGATCAAAGCGAAGAGCAGCAGTCAATTGCCAAAGTGGCGTCAATCTGAACTTATCGATTGCAAAAATTCCATAGCTAAATTGCTGAAATGCCGGGATCAAAAAGCCCCATCCGCCTATATCATTGTGTTGGTATTCGCCACTGGTACCGAATTCCAGTTCATGCCGGACTAGAAAAAGTTCGTCTTTCAGGGTTACAGAAAACACCTCTTTATCAAATGCCCTTTCAAGGGTGGATGGGTAAGGAAACTCAGATGGAAAAATCGCAGGCATATAACCATGGTTGACATACTGGCTCCATTCCTTCCGATCATTTCTCTGATAGCCGAAATCCAATTGAAGGAAGTTATTCCCAGTCGTATAGGTAGATTTATTGATCACTTTGGTATGGGTCACTTCCTGAAAAGGCAGTAAAATATCCCGATTGGAGCGATCATGAAGTTCCGTATCCACTTGTCTTGGTTCAAGACCATGGGCATTGGCAAAGAAACCTGCTTTGGTACTTACTCTACTGAACCCTAAAGAATTGCGGATATTCTTTCCCAGATATCCTACCCTAGCTGAGAAATCGAGTTCTTTTCCAGCCGAATTTCTGACCTGTCCCTCGTGTAATGCCACCCCGAAATCATAAACAAACACTGAATCTGAGGGAACTCTAAAATCACCATAATCAGCTACAGTCAGTCTACCTTCGGCAAACCAGTTGTTTTTTCTGTAAAATAGATTGGAAGAACCTCCAAACCAGGCATTATTAGATCGGGTACCTAGCTCGAGAGCCCCCCCAAAACCATCTTCTGCAGCAGGTAGCTTTTCACGGATATCAATCACTCCTCCTATGGCATCAGAACCATACTTAAATGAAGCAGGGCCTTTGATGATGAAGATCTGATCTGCCGCAAATTGATCCACCTCAAGTCCATGATCGGCTCCCCACTGTTGGCCCTCATGTTTGAGACCGTTTTCCACTACAATGACCTGATTGAATCCCAGTCCACGGATCAAAGGTTTAGAGGCTCCAGAACCTATCCCGATCATACCTACTTCCTGGGATCCTTTCTAGAGATTTCATCAAGCTCCCGCTTCGGTTTTCACGGATAAAATCTTTCCCGACTAATTCAATGCTGTTTGATTGCTCCTTTCGAATTATTTCTGCCCGGTCAATAACCACCACTTCCTCCAATTCCTGAGTTTTAGGCATAGTGTCAGGTAGAAAATAAAACATGGCCTCAAAACTAAAGGAATGAATATTTGGACCAGCCATATTTTCAGAGAAAACTATCAGAGAAAATGCTGTTGCTACTCCAGGTAATAAAAGACCAGAAAAAAGAAATATAAGACGGATCATCAACGGTTAAATGCAATATTATTGCAAATATAGAATCAAAATTACATGAAACAATGTTGCATTTAATAAAATTGAAAAAAATGCAAAACCCTTTAATTCTCACAGGAATAGCCTTTTTTAAAATATTTCATTAAAAAAAATCTCAAAAACTTAAATGCAATACTATTGCACTTAAAGATTAATCTACCATATTTGCAATACTGTTGCATGTAAATTTATGAATGGGAAATACCATAGCCAGAAGAAAAATTCTCAAAATTATTAGCCTTGCTAAGCATCCCATTAATTATTCTGGGATCAAAAATCAAGTGGGGAATTCAGTAAGTAGAGTGACTATTTACCGGATGTTACTTTTAGACTGGAAAAAGAAAGTTTGATTTATCGATTTCCAGATTTAAACGGGGATTTCAGACACTCAATTTGCTTTAAATCCAATGGGGTACTTACTAACAACCACTTTCAATGTATGGAATGTAATACTATTTACACTTTGAAACCCAAGCCTATTGAGGTACCTATCCCTGATGACTATTTAGTTCATACAGTACAGGTATTGACTGCTGGAATTGTTTCCCGAATGCAAGATTATTTATGAACACTAAATCAAATCTATAACAAACAAAAAGTAAGAGCACAATGAATAAACTTAAACACGCTTTAATAGTCCCAATTTTCGGGACTCCGCACTTTCTCCTGCCAGGATGATGAGGATGTAAACTTTGATGCACCTGTAATCTCTGGATTTGAATACGGGGAAGGTGGAACCCACGAAACAGACGGAACAGCTTTTAGAGGATCAGATCTCCATATAGAGGCTGAAATTCTAGCAGAAGCTACCGTAGCATCAATCACGGTTACCATTCATGGCCATGACCTAGAAGTCGGAGAAGGCGAAGAGGAATGGGATTATTCTCATACTTACATAGATGAAAAATATTTGGTAAAAAACCCCTCATTTCACGAACATATTGACATTCCTGCCACAGCACCTGCTGGAGAATACCATGTGACTATTGAAGTCACTGATAAAGCAGGAAAAACCACAGAGACTGAAGGGCATTTGGAAGTCATGTCACCAGTGACTATCAATGACTTTGAGATGGACGAAACGGTGGCTAGAGGCACTGATTTCCATGTAGAATTTATGATCAATGCTGTGAATGGGATCCATCAAATCACTGTTGACGTCCATGCCCATGGAATTACACCAGGTGCTGGTGAAGTCGAATGGGATTTTGGGGAAATCTTATGAAGAGGGATATCATGGTCTTACAGAAGCTGAATTCCACGAGCACATCGATGTACCGGCTAACGCTCCAACGGGTGAATACCACGTTATTTTTACTATAGAAGACGAAGATGGTAACATAACAGCTGTCGAAACTCATATTAATGTAACTGCTAGTTAATTTAAAGTTACTTAATTCAAAAAACCAGACTGCTCTATAGCTGTCTGGTTTTTTTATTCTTAGACAAATACTCAGTTTGAAATCTTCTGTGTCATTGTAACCCTACAAGCTAGCTGCAAAACTTTTTCACCACTTTCATATGGTTTTTCCAGAATTCTTAACTACCTGACCAAGCTTGCCCCATACCTTCCTTGTAAGCGTTGATATGTTGAGTAATAGTAGCAGTTTCTCTTTTTTAGCTCTGCACTTGAAATTATGAAACCGGTAGGAGCCCCATAATTTTGTACCATTTTAGCATTGGAGTCTAATCCCTTTAATTTTATAAATGAGTGCATGGTAGGGCCATATGATCAAAGGTGTATTCCTATATGGCAGAAAAAGGAAAATCACTAGTAGCATAACCTGAATAATTTGGTGCTATTAAGTGAAATTCACCCCCCAGTTGGTTAACAACTTTTCTGTAATAATGTGAGGACGATGGGTCGCTATTATAGAGGCTAAACATTGAGCCTAAAGCAATGGTGACCCCAAAGTCAAAAGTATTGATTTTGGATAAAGTTCTCTTCCCTGAGATTCGGAGCAGAAATACCATCGCCAGATAACCCAATATTGTTAATAATCCAGTTCTTATTGTACTTTCCCAATTTCCAAAAATTAAAGTTTCCATATTAATATTTGTCTAATTTGTCTGAACGCTTTCACCACTAAGTAAGCAAACCCAATGCGCGAGATGTTAAAGTAAAGAATTGAGGCCACTTCGGGCTACGGGCACTTCTATTGAGCGTAATCGTAGTATTCCAACCTGAAAAGCACACAACCTAAGGTTGCTTGCATCTTTGCGAACGATCATACGATCAATTTTTAAAAATCTAATTTATCTAGCAAAGGATCCTTAAATCCAAAATTATTTTAGTAATAATTAATAAATTAACATATAGAATTACCGAACAACAAAATACATCATAACATTCTATAAATCAACTGTTTACAAACATAAAAAGACTTAAATTAATTAATTTATTGCACTTTAATATTACTTTTAAGCATTTTAAATAGCAATATATGTTTTATATTTCTAAGACACTCAATACGTATAAACACGTATTTTTTTAAAGTCATATCTATTATTTAATCGCTATATATGATTTTATTCCTTGTTGTACAGATTCGCCATGGATTTAAAAACAGAAATCTATTCTTTGTCTTTTAATTAAGTGTATTATACTGGTTATCGGTTGGATTCCTCTTCTGAACAGAAACCTGGCAAATGGAAAATACACCTTCCAAAATTTTGAATTAACATGGTTCTCCTATAATCCAAGCCAATTTCATCCTTTAAACCCATAACAACTTTTATTATCCTAATTTACTTAACTCTAAAATGCATAATGATATACTCAGAGAGGAACTAATAGACAAGTACGACTTATTAGATAGTCCCAGTGAAATTCAATTTGATAGACTTACGGAGGGGATAACTAAGGAAATTGGCTGTTTTGGGGCAACAATTTCTATTGTTTCCCGAAATAGGGTTTGGTTTAAATCCAAATATGGAATTCTTAGAGATGAGACAAATTCATCTTCTTCATTATCCAGGGAACTGGTTATAAGTCAAAATCCATTTTTTAACATTGAAAACTTTGGTGCCGATGCCAGGTATAAAGACCATTACAACCATACCTCTTTGTTGTATAAGTTTTTTGCCGCAGCGCCTATAGAGCTAGAGCCTGGCATACGTGTAGGTGCACTCTGCATTTTTGACTTTGTTCCAAAGAAGTTGACATCAGAGCAGCTTTCCTATTTACAGAACAAGGCGAATCACATAGCCGAACTGCTTAAAAGCGGTAAAGGAAAGTTTAATAAACTTTCCTTTACCCATAGTTCAGAAGAAGAACTTTTTGTAAAAAAAACTTCCGGAAGAGCTGATTTTGGTGGGTTTTACGCTGATGCAACCACCAATACTCTTAGATGGAATCCCAGCACAAACTTCCTACTGAACCTCAGTTTCCAGGATGGTCACCACAATTTAACGACCTCATCAATCCGGATTTTACCACTCCTTTAAGGGCTAATAACGATGTCTTTAAGCTCTTCAAAGAAATTCAGGTGTTAATTAGAAACAAAGAGATAACCCAATACTCCCACCTGTATACCCTCAATTTTGGTTTACCAAGGAATAGGTATATCCATATGATTTATCATAGAAGTGAAAATGATATTTATGTAGTATTTAAAAATGAAAGTAACTTATTGGAAGTTGTCTCAGGCAAATCTACAGTCGACAATTTTCCTTATGAATCTGAATCACTTTCAGAAATTGGAGGATGGGAATATGACCTAGTCACAAAAAATATCTTCATGTCTAGAAAAGCGGCCACAGGTACTGTCAATACCGTGGCTACAGGAATTCCCACTTGATTCAATGCACTTAGATCAACGAATCTTGAATTATAAGACTTTTAGGACTTACGACTTTATTTTAGCCATCAACAAAGGCAAAGAATATATCGGATACCACACATTCAGGAATGAAGGAAAACCCAGTAAAACTATTCGAATAAAAGGAATACCAATTGTTGCTAACCAGCATATAATTCGCATTAAAGGCACCATACAGGACCTTACTGGAGACAAAATTCCTTTAGATTTACTTTCCAATGTAAAAACCGATAACAAAAAGCAGCTAGATTTTTACGACACAATACTGAATAATAAGAAAATTTTAATTTTTGAGCTTAGTAGTACTGGTCAGCTTGTTTATTCCAATTCTTCCTATAATCGAGTTTTTACGGGACAGGATAATGCGATTGATCTGATAGGAAGAGATGAATTGCTGCAGTACTCTGAGGATAACCAGTCAAAAATCCGCACGATTATCAGAAAATGCTTACAGTTTCCCGGTATCTCTTTTCCTCTTTCTTTAGAAAGAGAAGATCCCTCGGGAAGAAAATCCATTATCGCCTGGGATTGCCTCCGAGCATAGGTAAAACAACTGAAACTACCCCGACTATCCTTTTTATAGGTATTGATGTTACTACTCTCGAAAAAAACAAAGTACAATTACTGGAGTTGGTTGATAAAGTTACTTTACAAAATGACCGTTCTATTGAATTTGGCAATATTATTAATCATCATGTTCGCTCCCAAGTAGCTAACCTGCAGGGGCTAGTTCAGCTTATGGAATTAATGAATTCGCCTGAAGATAAAATGGAGTACTCTTTCCCACTTAAGAACTACTGTCAGCAACTTACTAGAAATTACCCATATCGTTACCAATGTACTTCACTTACAAAACAATAAAAATGCTGATCGGATCAATGTATCGTTAGAAGAACTGTTACACTCCATCATTACCGGGTTTTGGAAGGAACTTATAGATTTCTCTATTACACTCGATATTCAACTACCTGAAGGATTTCGGATTTTCACTGTTGAAAATTACTTAAGGAATATTATAAAGGAGCTAATTAATAATGCAATACGATTCAGAAAACCGAATACCCCGCTAAATATCACTATTAAAGCCTCAAGGAAAGAAAGTTCTTCTCTTATAATCATAAGCGATAATGGTGTCGGAATTGATTTAGAGGTATATAAAGACAGGTTGTTCAAACTTTACGACGCCATAACTCCCACCCCAGATCATAAGGGAACTGGTTTATACATGACCAGAGTCAGAGTCAGTGCCTTAGGTGGTACCATTAAAGTTAAATCCAGTCCCTCTTTGGGAACATCCTTCTATATTGAATTGCCAGATGAAACCCATTAATATCCTAGTTGTTGACGATGATAATTTATGCCTGTTAATCGCCAACAAATTGTTACAGGTTCATCTTCCGCAGGATTAAACTTTGAACTTGAACTATGTAGCGACCCAACAAGAGGTTTGAAAATAGCTACTACCTATTTAAATGAAAAGAAAAGCTCAAAATCCAAGAAATTACTTGTGATTCTTCTTGATATCAGTATGCCAGTTTTGGATGGATGGGGTTTTTTGGAAGCCTTAAATCAAATAGATCCTCATAATCAAATAAAGGTGTTTATGCACAGTTCATCACTGGATACGGTAGAGAAAGCTTTAAAATTTGAGAGGGTGCTTCAATATTTCCACAAGCCGTTAAATCCAAAAAAAATTAAGTTGTTCTACAGTGAACTGACTCAATTGGCTATTGACTAAGATATAAAATGGACTTTAGAAAAAATTTTAGGCAATAGCTATCATAAACCGACAATGATGATAAGTAGCTTTATCCCTAAATCAACAAATAGCCTCCTGACAAAAAATAAAGGATTTACAGGAAATACAAAAGGAACCCTTTCTAGCTTCATGTTAAAATCCAATTTATTTATTTGCAAGCTTTAGATTTAGTGCCATAAAATTGTCGGATTACCGGGGTCGAACTTTAGGAAAGTCCTTCAGCGAATCTTTTAGCAGTATTTTTACTAACAAAATCACAACTTATCAAGTCCATCCACGGTACTGATTATTCTTTTCTCCTGATTTTCAATGACCGAATAACATTCGTACTCTAAAAAACCTAAATACACCTCATTTAATTTGGATATCCCTTTAGCCTGCACTCCATTTCGTTTTCCAAAAACTCACCTTTTTAAAAAAAAACATCACAGATTTTCTTGTGAAAAAACGAAATAGCCCAAACCCGATAAGTTTATGGTGGAAAACCGAGGGCGGCGGATTTATCAGATCTTAGAAAATTAGGAAACACTTAGATAACTGGTTGACAGTAAATTAATTTGACTGAAGTAATAAAAAATTGACAAATCTTGAAAGACCAAAAACTAAAGCCTTATATACTAATCACTTAGCAGTCAGCTCGAAAACGTAGTTAGGAAAGTATATCCTTTTCAGACTTAAGTATTTAGAAAGTAATTGGTTGTTTAACCTATCATGTTAAACAACAAAACCCACGACTCGTAGTTCTACTTAGCTGAGGGTTTTCCTGTTTAATGCAACTTAAGTGAATGACCTATCATCTTAACCAATTAATTAATGTCTGGTAACCCACCCCTATTTCTCTAGCAAATGCAGCCTTAGTTTTTTTGCCTGTTGCCTCTACTCTAGCCCATTCTTCTACAATTTTATTTTTCTCAGATTCACTGAAAGATCTTCTTTTGGAAGATTTTACTGCTACATCCTTTCCTGAATCCCAGGGAGATTAATTCATTCAATTCATTTATGAAATTCAGTGTCTTTCAGGAAAAGTCCAGCAGCTTCTAATTTCTTAATTACTTCTTTCTTCGGATTGACAGGAGTGACTGCTATTCCACTACTGGCAGCTTCATGCAAATCAATCTGTTTTCCATCTCCAGTAACATAAATAAAACCATCAGCATTTTTAAGATCAGCTATAGCTTCTTTAATTAATTCTCTCATGTTGTTTTGTATAGGTAAAAACTATCAATTTTATATATCATAATTATACATGAATATGCACTTAAAGGTTCCCTTTAATCACTAATAAAATAACATATTCTAAATTCCATAATTTACATGTATCTGTAACTCCAATCAACCCTATATTGATTTTTAATAAGTCATAGCCAATCGCCACTTCTTTTTCAATCCCAACTATCAATTTCCGTAAGTTCAAACAAATGAAAATTAATACAAAAGAAGTGAAGAGGCAGCATTTATCCTTTATTTAGTTGCCTATTAAAACTAGAAATACTATTTTGTTTAAAGGTGCAACCTTTGGATGCTTTTCCCCGATGAATTTATAACAATATGGTAATAGTGGTGGTCGATATGAAATAATCAAATGGACAACAAACTTAAAAAAACACATAGTTCTTAGAATCAATCATCTGCCTTAATTGGATTAAACTTCCTGTTATTTAACCCTCAATATCTTGTGCCTCTATGAAAAAGCTCCAAATCCACTCACTTCCGCTCAAAGAGGTAATTGCAGATATAGCACGTGGTTTAGATTCAAGCTTTGTAAATGACTGTGGAGAATACACCGTACATCTTCCTACTGCTTGAGCTCTGGAGTAATCAAAGGAATTAACTTTGAAGGGGGGTTGGGATTATTGATTTACGCTTGTACGTTCAACTGCGATCTGGAAATGAGCTTTACAGTAAACCTCACTCATCCTTTAAAATTTCTATTCTGCCTGGAGGGTAACCTTTCACATTATTTTGAGCAGGATGAACAATCCCATTCCCTGCAGCAATACCAAAATATCATTGTAGCGAGCCAAGGAAAAAATGGTCATGTGCTTCAATTAAGTGCAAATACGTTTTACTGTCGATTTACAGTCTGGAAGTTGATAGAGAAAGGTTTAAAGCGAAAATGGCCTGTGAATTAAAAAAGTCGAAACCAGGCCTACAATCTATATTTGAAGACAGAAAAAGCATCCCAAACATTTTATTACAATGGCAGTTAATAGCTTAGTGCTTGGAGAATTATTCGATGAAATGAAAACTCAACAACAAGATCATCTTATACGAAAAATATCTTTGGAAGGTCAGGCCTACAGAATGCTTGGACAGCAATTAATACAATATGATGATGATCTAAGGGGAAATTCCGATAAAAGGATACTTCGCAAATCAGAAGCCCATGCCATAAAGGAAGCGGTAGGAATTATGAAATCAGAGCTTGATTCGATAACCTCAGTCAATTTGATCGCTCAGCGAGTTGGTTTAAACTTAAAAAAATTCCAGAACGGCTTTAGGCATTTTTATGGTAAAACTGCCAATGAATATCTTCAATATTTGCGCCTAAGCCTAGCCAAGGATCTATTAATAAATACAGACGATAGCTTACAGGAAATCAAAGAGAAAGTTGGGTTTAGCAATCAGAGTTATTTTACCGAACTCTTCAAAAAAATATACCATACCACTCCTTCCAATTTCAGGAAAGAATATAGAAAAAACCAAGTCTAGCCGGAACAAAGTTGGCCATAAAGTTAAAGTAAGAATAGATCGGCTGGATTATTGTCGGCTTTATACTTTTTTTAACACAAGTTGAGCTCAAAAAACTCATTTGAATTATTACAAATGATAAAACGCATTACTTTTTAGCCAAAGTTTCTTTTGCCCCAATGTAAGCTACTTTGCAGGCGTCTATAAAATCCCGAGCCCAAAGACTTCCCAAAATATCGCCGTTCTCAATTGTTTTAAAACAATATTTTTTACCTTCAGAAATGGGCAAATTTTTACCAAGAAAAATTTCTTGAATCTGAAAATCAGCATTCATATGAACCGTATACGCATCAAGATTCTGTTCCGTTTGTCCAACTTCCAGATCTACAGGAATTTCAATATAGCTCAATAAGCATGTTTGTTTACCCGTTGAATGCCATTCAATCCATTCTAAACATTTTTGCTCCCTGTTGAAAACTGCCTCTATTCTAAACACTGGCAAAGTACCTTCCAACTGTCTGGATCTCACCTCCATAAGCTGATATTCAGCTGAAAAAACTACAAATACGGTATCCATCATTTTCTTTTTAAAGTATTACTACATAGCCCCGTAATCACTAAGAAGGCGCATATTACACATTTAACAATAATCCCTTTATCGATTTAGAATTAATAAATAACGAAATAGAAACTAAGGAATTTTCCAAGAAATAAGGTATCCCTTATTGCATAATCATGGCCGAAACAGGATTCAAAAGTAAAAAGTGCTAGTAGAAATGAATATGACTCAAATACTAAGCGGAATGCAGATTATTTTTAGACTCTCAGATAATCTACCATAAAGGCATTGATCAATTAGAAGCCACAGAATTGTACTTTGCTAGGGCATACTTCCTAGTCTTTGGCATTTCTTTGTAGCGAAAATAGCTTTAGTAAGACTTCCCATTATACCAGGTTTAGTCCTATTTATTCATAAATACTGCAGGTTATAGGAAGCACTTCTTCGAATTTAACGCTTAATTCTTTTATTTTAGCCACCAGCCTAATTCAGAATCGACGGAAAATTAAAAAATAAATCCATCTCATTTCTTAAATAATAACAACCTTAAAATCATTTGATTAGCAACTACTGCCAGTGTCAGTAATTTCAAATTCACAGAATTCAGAAAATTGAGAATATTGGATTTTAAATTGACCTCAATTAGAGCTTTTACATAAGACATTTAATGTCCTTTCCTTCATTAGGAACAAAAAAACCTATAGATTTTGAAAGGATCCTCGCTTTATTTCATTCTCTAAAGCAAGAAAATGACTTAGTTCACCACCTGAACTTGAAATAGGAATTATAGAAATCCCGCATAGGTAAACTTCCCCATTCTTTCTATAGTTTACAATTGACTCTGTAAAGCGTTTACCCGTACTTAACTGCTGTCCGAAATTGCGAACCCTTTCCGTAGCTGAGGTTTTTCCTTAGAGAAAAGCCGGGGATTTCCCAATAGCAAAATCAGGAGAATATCCCGTCATTCCCTGAAACCCTTCATTCACATATAAAATTTTCTGATCCAGATCAGTTAGAACAAGCGCTTGGTATACTACAGCTAATTCTTTTTTAAGGTCAACATCCCAATTATACAATTCTGAATACTTAATAAGTTTATTGAACTCCTCTAGTTTAAGCTGCTTGAATATGCTTGTCAGTTTACAAATATCCCAACTCAAGAGGGTAAAACTAGTATAGATACTATTTTTACTCATTAATTCTAATAAGATCCTACAATAAATATATGATAAAAACTTGATAGGGTTTAGAAACACTCTGGATGTTAAGAAACCTTATTTTTTATTTTAGTGTAGAGATAAATCAAAAGAATTATGGCCAATACAAATAAGATTGCCCCCATAAAAAACTCGATGATTTTCATCACCAGCGTAAGCACCACAATGGCCCCGAGTAAAAGAATCCCTAAAATGATCAAGCCAAATTTTTCCATACTACTATAGTTTTTTTTCATTTTTAAATTAACTTCTATACAAATATTGTTCTAATTAATATCCTCGTGCTTGCCTTTGAAATAGTCGGCATTATTAAAATCCTAGGTATGCAATTGCTTTACCATGTTGCTGTCGCATTGATTTTACCTACAGCCGAAAAAGCTGAGGATGAAGTATCGATGAAAAAGCGGTTTCTCTAGAGATAAACTTACTCTACTTTGACCGTTCGGTACACCCTTAGTTCAAATTTCTTTTCATCCAGTTCGAAATAATAAGCAGAGCCCCACCAAATATGATCCTGCAACCCTTCAGAATAAGGCTCAATTTTCGGTAATCCCGGAGGATTTGGAAATATAGGATTGGGTTAGGTTTTGCAAAGCCAACACCATTTAGAATGTTATAAAACTCCAACGTTTTTCTTCTTCCCATTTCAGCATCTGTTTCACCATTTTCCAACTCGTATCGAAATACATCCACCCAACTATAACCTGCTCAGGTGATCCTCTGCTAACTCACAGCTGTAAACGACCTTCAGAAATCAAATCGGCAGCACCTACATTTTCCGCCATGTACAATGGATTATCATATCGCATATCGATGACACCAGTTCCGATTTCAATTTTGTGAGTTTTAGCTCCAACAGCAGCCAACAATGGAAATGGAGAAGCCAATTGCTGGGCAAAATGATGCACCCGAAAATAAGCCACATCCATTCCAATTTCTTCGGCAGCAACAGCCAGATCAAGCAAGGTATCGCTTGCAGGATTGGTAGTATAAGCAGGATGATTGGCCCAATGTCCGAAAGACAGAAACCCTATTTTTTTTTCATAAACTTTAATGTTTTCTTATTTCCTATCTGAGTAGAATAAACACTTCAGTAAGTAAGCTCAAAAAAAGGCAATTTTAAAAATCTGTTCAATTTGAGAATAAACTCAAGAGGATTATTCTCAATATACTTTTGCTACTCCTTTGCTTCTGATACGTTGTAGAAAGGCAAGACAATCTTAATCCTATACATTGTATTCTACCTAGCTATGCATTAGGGTAATATAAATGCTACTTTACTCCTACTTCAGCAAAGGGGATAAAATTTAATTTTCAATGCATAAAGGTGAACTACGTATTAATTATCCTGTGGAATACAAACGAAATGCTTTTGTAAAGCAAACAAACCCCAGAATAAAATGATTTGCCTGTAAACTTTAAACGCAATGCATCCTTCCACTCAATATTCTCGTTTCTTAATTTCAAACCAATCTGTATACAGCCCAGCCATAGCCAAGAATGAATAGATTAAAAATACATTTCGTCGAAAAAGAAACCACCGCTTCAGGATCGATAATAATAAGTAAAATTGGTGGAATCAATAACACAGGAGAACGATGGGTAATTTCTGCAGAAAAGGCCATTGAAGGGATTAATAATGGATTATGGGACTTTTTTATGTTAGAAAATCGCCATGAAATCCCTGTTAAAATCTCCAAGTCTGAAAGTGGTAAATTTGTGTTAGTTGCAATTGGTGAAGGGTATTTGCACAACCTATTAGAAGACTTGCCTGAAATAATAAAAGAAGAGGTTATATAAAGTTCTAATTCAGGAGTTCAGCATGTTCCGCCTTCCCTATAACCTCCACTACATTGGGATTTTCATTTCTTGAAGTAACCAATCAGGGGATGGTGTAAGCGGCCATTTTTTCCATTGAAACCGGATCATCATTTCTTTAATTCCTCCTTGCCCAAATCTGGTTCAATTCATTTCTTAGCCTTGCCAAGATCTAAAATCAAGGGCATGCGCCTTTTGATGTTGTGAATTTGTACCATCAATGGATTGGCTTCTGTGGTAATTATAGCGTAGGTACGTTGGGTTCCCCCGTTTCTTAATCTGTCAACTCCTCCCCAATGAAAAACACCTGGACCTTCCGGGTGTATGAAGTAAGGATAGGTTTTACGCTAATAATATCTCTATTCATAATAACCTGTTACAAGAATTATACAACGCCGCTTAAATATTGCTGTACGAGCCGAGGGCAGTTCAACATTAAGAGAAAGAAGAAACGGAGTAAACCATCAAAGGCAAGAGCTCTGGCTTTATGAAGTTCACATGGTAAATTGGCAGAAAAGGGAATAGAAAAATCAACTCTTTAAGAATTGCTATTTTAGGTTAAGATAATTAATTATTCGATTAAAAAAAGATATCCCAGTAAGATAAAATTTCAGCAGTACCTCTAAAAAACTTTATCATGATATTATATCCCATTACGGATCTAATTCCCTTCCCAGCGGATATTGCCTAGAAGGAAACGGTAATTTTTTGCAATAAAAATTTCTTCCAAAAAACTTTAACGTTCTTACTAAAATGGGATATAAACTAGTATTTTGGACCAGAATATGAACTCAATCAGAGTACAAACAATCATAAAAGATTCTAAAAATGCATAGGAATAAGGCCTATTTTTTTCCTCATTTTTTTGAATTGCATTTAATCAGATTTGTCCTAAAAACATGCGATTTACTTTTAGAACGATTCCTATTTTATTGTTTTTCCACCTAATTTGGACGGGTGCATATGCGCAAAACCAAGTTATTGATAGCTTACTATCAGAGTTAGAACTCCATACAAATCAAGACACTATACGGGTCAACCTTCTAAATGAACTTGCTTTCTCCTTTTTCAGCAGAGACATTTCAAAATCACTTGATTATTTGAGCGAATCTAAGGAGTTGGCAGATGCTATCGGATTTAAAAAAGGTAAGGCAAGAAGTATTTTTATCAAGGGCATAACAGAAGCTATCCAATCCAATTATGAGCAGGCTTTGGATTATTATGACCAGGCACAAAAACTATATGAAAGCCTGGCGATTAAAAAAGGAATAGCTAGCTGTTACAATGCTATGGGGATCACTTATAAAAATAAAGGCGAGCTCAGGAATGCGATCGAGAATTATAAAAAAGCAATAGCTATTGAAGAAGAAATCGGAAGCGATAATCTTTCAGCAAGTCTTTTGAATTTAGGAGCTGCATATGAAGAATTGGGTGAATTTAATGAAGCCATTTCTCATTTGAATAAAGCGATTTCGATAGCCGAAGCAAATCAAAACGAGCAGCGGATTTCCTACAGTCTGAACAATTTGGGAAACGTCTACATGCAGCAAGGCAATTATCCGCTAGCCCAGGAACATTTCAAAAAATCTTTATATAAAAATGAGTTACTGGGAGACAGCATCAGTATGGCTCATAACCTTGGGAATATTGGGACGATTTACAAAGTCCAGAAAGATTTTGAAAAGGCGATGGAAAGTTTTGAAAGCGCTTTGGGAATCTATGAGCGAATGAACAGTAAGCAAGGGGTTTCCAATACCTTGAATGGAATTGGAACCGTTTATGAAGATCTGGAGGAATATGAAAATGCCTTGAATAGCTATTTTAATGCCTTAGAAATAAGTAAACAAATAGTACGCTACCAGTGAAATCCCCTATATTCTAAATAATATCGGGGGAACCTATCTAAAACTTAATGACCTTGCCAACGCAAACAGCTACTTCACTAAATCAGAAAAAATCAGTTTAGAAATTGAAAACGTCGAGACATTATCCGGAGCCTATATCGGACAGTCCAGAATTTTAGAAAAGCAAAAAGCATATGGCCCAGCTTTGTCCAAGGCGCTGAAAGCCAATGAAATTTCCACAGCTTCGAGGTTCTTAAACTATCAAAAAGAAGCCTCCGAAATGCTATCCTTAATTTATGAAGCAACGGGAAATTATATGGAAGCGCTCAACAGCCATAAGCAATATAAAATATTGGACGACAGCCTTTTCAATAAGGAAAACATAGAAAAAATAGCCCAATTGGAATACGAATATAAATACAAGTTGGAACTGGATTCTGCCAATATCAGAGAGTTGAAGTTAACAAAAACCGTTTTGGACACCTCTCAGGATTTGGCAAAAACGAGGCAGAATTACCTATGGGCCATTATAGGAATTCTATTGATTTCCATAGTCTTGGGAACTTTGATTTTTATTGAAAAGCTGAAAAACGAAAAATCCAAAACCAAAAATGTCATCGTGGAGCAAAAGCTGCTTCGCTCTCAGATGACCCCACATTTTATTTTCAATTCTCTCTCCGTACTCCAAGGGATGATTCTCAATAAAGAGGAAAGTAAATCAGTGAACTATCTCTCCAAATTTTCCAAACTTCTGCGAATCATATTGGAAAATTCCAGGGATAAACTGGTTTTGCTCTCCAAGGAAATTACTGCAATTGAGAATTATCTTTCACTCCATAATCTGGAAGACAATCAATTCAATTTTTCAATTCATGTGGCAGATCAAATTGACCCGGCAGCGATAAAAATCCCTCCTATGCTTATTCAGCCATTTGTCGAAAATGCGATAGAACACGCATTTAATGGGCAATCCGGAGAAAATAAAATTGATATTTCTCTTATGCTAGACCAAGGACAACTTATCTGTACCATCTCCGACAACGGAATAGGAATAGATTCCCAAATTGGAAGTCGATCAAACACCAAAAAATCTTTGGCTACCACTATCACTTCGGAGCGGCTAAAAATACTTTCCAAGGACCTTAAAATGAAGGGAGAAATAAGCATAGCCGATAGAACCAAATTCAATGAAAAAAGGGACCCTAGTGACTTTGACAATCCCCTATAAACTAAGCCAAGAATCATGAATGCACTGGTCATTGAAGACAAGGCCTATATCAGAAAAGGCCTGATCAATTTACTCAACTCAGTCAGTTCTGATGTTAATATCATTGGTGAATGTGAATCTGTCAAGGAAGCCGTTATAGTCGCAAATGCCTGCAAACCTGAGCTTGTTTTTTTGGACATCAACCTTTCGGATGGAACTGGATTTGATTTTTTGGATCAAACCGAACATTTGGACTTTAAGGTCATATTCATTACAGCCTATGAAGAATTTGCACTTAAGGCACTGAAAATAGGTGCTGTAGATTACCTGATGAAGCCAGTTGATCCGGAAGAGCTTCAAATCGCATTGAAAAAAGTGCAAAGCAAAAGTTCAGTCCAACAGAAAAAACAGATCAATCAAACTAAAAAAGTCTGGTACCAAGATGATTCCACGCTTGTACTTTCTTTAAGCGACAGCTTTCAGGTCATCGACCTAACCGAACTGTTGTATTGCGAATCAGATAAAGGCTACACCACTTTTCATTTATCAAACGGAAAAAAATACATGGCTTCCAAACCCATCAAAAACTATGAGGAACAACTTGAAAAAGTACATTTCACTAGACCCCATCAGTCTTTTATGGTGAACCTGAAGTTCATTGACAAATACGATAAATCAGGGACAATTTACTTAAAAAACGGAAAGCAAATCCCCGTTTCCTTCCGAAAAAAAGAAGCTTTTTTGACAACTTTTCTAGAGTTCAACAGGCATTAGAATCTCTTCTTATGTACAAAAACATCCTTATCCCCAATTTTCAACCAAACGAAAACCAGTCAACATTTCACTAATATACAGTTAGGTAATACGGATATAGACTGCCTATTTCACCACAACAAAAAATTGCCAAGATTGATCTTAAGATTTCAGGGATTCAAGGTATAACAAACCCTGGATCACTTTTTATAAAATTTAAAAGATCAATTCAAATGGAAGACATCAAATCAAAACTCGGGAAAGGCGGACTTTTACTAGCTGCAATGGGGATCATGTCAATGGTCCTATCAATCTTTAATTACAACATCAGACTATTATCCTGGATAGATATCTGGGGAAGCGGAATGGGTTGGATCATTCGGTTTTTATTGATCGGTATTGGAGGAGCTCTATTCTATATCTATGGTAGAGAATCCGAAGAAGTAGAAGAATAACCCTAAACCTTTTAGAAATGAATAATCTTAAAAACCTTTGTCTATTTCTTTTGCTGACATTCTTTTATGCCTGTGGTAGTGGTAGTGGCACGAGCAATCAAGAAGCAAATGCGGATGGCTTCCTTGTCATAGAGGAAAACCTGAAAGACCAATTTGGAGAGGATGCATATTTCACTGATTTAACAATCACACATAATAAATCAATTGGAAACATCCTCTCAGTGACTGTCACCAGTGATCCATCTTCCCTAAAAATGGGGCAATGGACGCAATCCAATGATAATTGGAGACAAACTTCTGACATCACTTTGGAAGTACCTGACGGCATGAATGCTTCGGACTTTATGTTTCAATTGGGCGATCCAATCGAGCCTGGGCAAATTGGGAGACTTGGTAGAAAAATCCAAAGAAAAATTGGAGGTAGAAAAGGAGATCCAAAACCCTTCCCTTCAAATGGCAATAGTGAAAATCCCCAAAGATGGAGTGCAGTCAAAAATTGAATACCAGATTCTGCTACAGCCGGAAAACGGGGGAACTACTTTCACCTATAGCTATGACCTAAGCGGGAACTTCATTTCTATGGATTATTAAGCCAAAATCATAGGATTCTAAACCTAAAAAACCTTTCCAATAAGCATTGCTGGATTGGTAACATTATTTTTCAAAAAGCTTGAGCTCGAAAAGAACCTAAGTCAAAACAAATACCATGAATAAAAATCTAAGCTACTTCCCACCGGTCAATCCCAAAAAACTCTCGACAAAACAGGATGAAAAGTGGGATGAATCAATAGCCTTGTTTAACAATGCAC
>NZ_JBVVUG010000052.1:0-56939 GCF_055809615.1 Algoriphagus sp. 10J20-15 | reverse complement strand
GCCAAAGCTGGTAGAGTCACCAAGTTCAGCAAGTGAACACCAATAGAAAGTCCGACCAAATAGGCGATGAAAATCATCCATTTGTTTTCTTCGCGTGGGTCTTTGATCACATCCCACTTCAAGAATGCCCAAATCACGATCGCTGTAAAGAAGGAAGACATCGCGTAAACTTCTGACTCTACAGCCGAATACCAGAAACTATCTGAGAAGGTGTAAACCAATGCGCCGACGATCCCAGCACCCATCAAGGTGATTGTTTCGCCTTTGCTTTCTTGCCCTTCTATAACTTTGAAAAGCTTCTTTCCAAATAAAGTGATCGACCAAAAAAGGAATAAAATAGAGAAACCTGAGAATAGCGCACTACCGATATTCATCCAATAAGCCACTTGCAAAGGATCTCCGAATGCAAAGAAACTGAACATTCGGTATACCAAAAGGAAGAATGGAGCTCCTGGAGGGTGAGGTACTTGTAACTTGTATGCTACGGCTATGAATTCTCCAGTGATCCCCAGAAGCTAGCTGTTTGTTCGACAGTAAGAACGTAAACCAAAGTAGCTACCGCAAAAACGACCCAACCGGTCAGATTATTGATTTGCTTGTAATTGAGCATTTAATAAGTGGAATTTGACTGGCGAAAATAAAAAAAATAAATGCCAAATAGGGCGATTTTAGGTATTTTAAAACTTGAGGCATCCTGATCTCAACCGCTATGTGATATTAATTACGGTGTTGAACTGATTTTGCTCCTACTTTTGTTGTGATAAAAAAATCAGAAATCATGTCTACGAAAGCCAAAACATTCCAAGAACTTATCGATGGTGACCAAGCCGTATTGGTAGATTTCTTTGCTACTTGGTGCGGTCCCTGTAAAATGATGCAGCCGATTTTGGAGGATACAGCCAAACAACTCGGCGATAAGGTGAAAATCTTGAAAGTGGATGTCGATAAGAATCAGTTAGCAGCAAGTAAATTTCAAGTGCGTGGTGTGCCGACTTTGATACTTTTCCAAAAAGGAAAAATCCTATGGAGAGAATCTGGTGTAGTTCCAGCCCATCAATTGGTAAATACCATCAAAACGAATATTCAAGAGACAGCCTAGACCATCTGTGACAAAAGTCATTTAGGGCGACTAATCAAATCCCTACTTTTGGGTATCCATTAGAAATAAAAAAAAATAATCATATGAAAATCGAACAAATATATACAGGATGCCTTGCTCAAGGTGCATATTACATTGAGTCAGATGGAGAAGCAGCGGTAATTGACCCATTAAGAGAAGTTCAGCCATACATTGAGAAAGCAGATCGCAGAAATGCTAAGATCAAATATGTGTTTGAAACTCACTTTCACGCAGATTTCGTCTCTGGACATCAGGATCTTTCTGCCAAAACAGGAGCGTCAATCGTATACGGTCCTACTACTATGAAAATGGGCTTTGATGCGATTGTCGCTGAAGATGGGCAAGAATTCAAAGTCGGGAAAGCTAAGATAAAAGTACTTCACACTCCTGGTCATACAATGGAAAGTTCTTGCTACTTACTATTCAATGAAGAAGGGAAAGCAGAAGCGATCTTCACTGGCGATACCTTATTTATTGGTGATGTGGGAAGACCAGATTTAGCCCAGAAAGTAGTGGCAGATTTGACTCAGGAAATTCTTGCAGGGCATATGTATGATTCTCTTCGAAATAAAATAATGCCACTTCCAGATGACCTAATCGTCTATCCAGCGCATGGGGCAGGCTCTGCTTGTGGTAAAAATATGAGTAAGGAAACCTCAGATACCTTAGGTAACCAGAAGAAAACCAATTATGCGCTTCAGGATATGAGCAAAGAGGACTTTATCAAAGAATTGATAACTGGGCTAACACCTCCTCCTGCTTACTTCCCGCAAAACGTAATGATGAATATTGAGGGTTATGACAGCATTGATGCAGTTTTAGAAAGAGGTGTGAGACCTTTGACCCCTTCAGAATTTGAAGCTGCTGCAAATGAGACTGGAGCATTAATACTAGATACTAGAGCTCCTCAGGTATTTGCCAAGGGATTTGTTCCTAATTCAGTAAATATTGGAATTGACGGAAGCTTTGCCGTTTGGGTAGGAGCGATGATACCAGATTTGAAACAAGAAATATTGGTAGTTGCTGATGAAGGAAGAGAAGAAGAGGTGATTACAAGATTGGCTCGTGTGGGATATGATTATGCGATCGGATATTTGAATGGTGGCATTGAAGCTTGGAAAAAATCAGGTCATGAAATCGATCGAATAGAGTCAATAAGTGCTGAAGAACTTGCGAAAAGACAGACAGAAAATGCTGAAATCAATATTTTAGATGTGAGAAAGAATAGCGAGTTCCTTTCAGAGCATGTTGTAAATGCGGAAAATGCTCCTCTTGATTATATCAATGATAGTATGCTGAAAATCAATAAAGATAAAACGTACTACGTGCATTGTGCAGGAGGATATCGTTCTATGGTTTTCAATTCCATCTTAAGAGCAAGAGGCTATGACAACCTAATTGATGTTGATGGTGGATTTAAGGCTATCAAAGATTCTGAACAGATTGATGTGACTGAATATGTATGTCCAACTACTTTGCTGTAACCGATAAATAGAAAGAGTCACGATTAAATAGTCGAAAGTATCGACCTAGTGATCTGTGAGACATAGATCACTAGGTGGATTTTCCAGCTGACTAACAGCTTGGAATTATATCACCCAATTAATATTCTAATGAATCAATTTATAGACTGGGTTTCTCAGCCTTGGCCATGGTATGTGGCTGGACCGCTGATTGGCCTTACCGTACCTGCGCTTCTCATTTTGGGAAATAAAAGCTTTGGGATATCTTCCTCACTACGGCATGTGTGTGCTATCTGTGTACCTGCCAAGATTCCATTCTTTCAATACAATTGGAAAAAAGAGACATGGAATTTGGTCTTTGTCCTAGGCGTCATGATAGGCGGCTTTGTGGCCACTACTTTCTTTTCAAATCCCGAAGAAATTGTAATTGCAACTCAGACAAAAGCAGATTTGACTGCGCTAGGAATTACTGATTTCTCTGGCTTAATGCCCTCTGATATTTTCACTTGGGAAAATATATTTACTGCAAAAGGATTGATATTCTTCGTGTTAGGAGGGTTTTTAGTAGGGTTTGGTACCCGGTACGCAGGTGGATGTACATCCGGCCATGCAATTATGGGTATTAGTTCACTTCAATGGCCATCGCTGGTAGCCACCATTTTCTTTATGGCTGGAGGCTTTCTGATGACTCAGGTGTTCATTGGACCATTAATGAAATTGGCAGGATTTTAATCAAAAAAGACATGTTACTAGCAGAGAAAAATATAAAGGAAGTGGCTTGTGATGCACCAAATTCACAAGAGACTGGAGAAAGAGGTTTAGCACTGTTGAAATATTTGATTCTAGGAGTGATGTTCGGAATCGTGTTTGTGAAGGCCGAGATCATCTCTTGGTTTAGAATACAGGAAATGTTTCGATTGGATTCGTTTCACATGTATGGAGTGATAGGCTCGGCGATAGTCACCGGGATTATTTCCATTCAGTTGATTAAGCGCCTGAAAATCAAATCTATTTCCGGAGAGGAAATCAAGATTCCAACTAAAGAATTCCGCAAGGGGCAGATTTACGGAGGATTTATTTTCGGATTAGGCTGGGCAATTACTGGAAGCTTGTCTAGGTCCGCTTTTCGCACAGATTGGATCTGGTTTTACAGTGGTTTTGGTGACTTTACTTTCCGCCATTGCGGGCACTTGGGTATATGGTAAATTTTCCCATAAGCTCCCTAACTAGCAACTGCACAATCAAAAAAAAGCGATTTGAAGACCACTTTCTGGAAAGGAAGTGGTTTTTTTAGTCAAAAACTTTTTTGATAATAAAACGCACAATAAAAATGGCGGTAACGATTACGGCTCCTGCTATGACCAATTCCATGAGATTTCTGATTAGGTGAGTTCGGCTTTGATAACTAGTTTGTAGTGGCAATGTTCTGAATTGACCATGTTTTTGGTAGAATGTTCTGTACTTTTGTGAGCCTCTTAAACCTAGCTATTTAGATGAACACACTTTCCAAAAGACGAGTTGCCCTAGGGGCATTTTTCTTTTTCGTAGGTCTTTGTTTTGCCTCTTGGGCAGCGAGGATTCCAGATATTCAAGCCAAGTTTGATCTCTCAGAAGGACAGTTAGGTACCTTATTGTTGTTTTTACCGCTGGGTTCGGTTATTGGATTACCTATTGCTGGTTGGGCCGTTCATCAGTTTGGAAGTCGAGCTGTGGTTATGTTTGGGGCTTTTGCGTATGCTGTTACCTTGCCTTTGATAGGTTTGGCGCCGACCACTTGGTTGCTAATTCCAGTCCTTATTTTGTATGGCATGCTTGGGAATGTGATGAATATCTCGTTGAATACTCAGGCTTTAGGGTTAGAAGATGAGATGGGTAAAAGTATTCTGGCATCCTTTCATGGTTTATGGAGCTTGGCAGGGTTCTCAGGAGCGGGTTTAGGAGCTTTGATGATATTTTTAGGCTTGTCGCCCGCACAGCATTATGGAGTAGTGATGGTTATTTCTATTACCATCATCCTTTCTGCCCAGCGCTATATCATTAAAGATAGAAAAGTCTCCGAGGGTGGTGGAGGATTGGTTCTAAAAAAACCAGATGCGCTATTGATGAGAATCAGCTTGATTGCTTTTCTAGGAATGATGGCTGAGGGTTGTATGTTCGATTGGTCTGGTGTTTACTTCAAAAAAGTCATTCAATCTGATCCATCGTTGATCGCACTTGGTTACGTCGCATTTATGGGCACCATGGCGGCTGGTAGGTTTATTACAGATAAGGTCGCTGCTAGATATACCAAGGTTGAAGTAATCCAAGTAAGTGGGGTTTTAATATTCATAGGTCTAAGTTTAGCTGTGATTTTCCCAACAGTCATTATGGCTACTGCCGGCTTTTTACTGGTTGGGCTGGGTGTAGCATCCATTATTCCGTTATCCTATAGTATCGCTGGAAGATCTAAATTGTATACTCCTAGCGTCGCATTGGCTTTGGTGTCCACAATTTCATTTTTTGGATTTTTGCTAGGGCCACCGATGATTGGTTTTATCGCTGAATTATTTAATTTGAAAGTTTCTTTTGCATTAATTGCTGTGGCAGGATTGGGGATTACCGTACTTTCAAGTATCAGAAAAGCTGTTTTCCTTATTCCTGTAAAACCCTCCCCAAGTCAAACTAAATGAGTTTAAACCCTCTCTTTCAGTTTCAAAAAGATTTTGAAGTCCGTTCGTATCAGGTTGATCCAGATGGGAAGCTGAGCTTGACTGCATTATCCAATTTGTTTCAGGAAATAGCATGGCGGCATGCGGATTCAGCTGATTTTGGAAGGAATTTGCAGGAGCAGAATCTGTCTTGGATTCTGTCCAGAATAGAGATAAAATGTGAAAATTTACCCTCTTTGGGGGGATTCTATTAAGGTTTATACTGCTGGAAGGGGAGTTGATAAACTTTTTGCTTTTCGTGAATTTTTGATCACCAATCCTGATGGACTAGTCCTTGCCCAGGCGATGAGTTTCCTGGGTTTTGATGAATGTGGTAACAAAACGGATTTTTAGACCCAGAAAATGCATTGCCTGCGGAGCTTTTTGACCCTAAAGAGAAGCCAGCTTGGCAGCCTGAAAAAATCAGATTAAAAGGAGAATTACTTAAATCTGAGAAGTTAAAGGTAAGGCACTCTGATCTTGACCTGAACAATCACGTGAATAACACTAGCTATGTGCAATGGGTTGAAAATATCCTCAGGGAAAATGGGTGTCAAACGCTTCCATTTTTGATCAACTACCTAGCGGAATGTGTGTTGGGAGACGAGTTGGATATCCATTTGTATAAATACCTGAATCATTATATGGTACTCGGGACTGTGGGGGATAAGCAGGTATTTTTGGCTGAAGCCAAATAGGAATCCTGATTTTGAGATGGAATTATTGTTTTTTTGACGGCCAAGGTGATCTTCGTCACATGCTTCGTGGATCAATACCTGCATTTTTGTAGCTTGATCACTTAACTATGAATCAGACATCCAGACCTTTAGTAAAACTCTTCCCCCTAATCGCAGGCCTATTAGTGACTGTAGTGCTACTCGTTGGGCTAGTTGCAGGACTTTTGTATTTTGATCATGTTGGTTTACAACCCACTCAGATGCAATTTTCCGAGGCTTTACCAGCTTTAGCAGAACACAAGCCTACGGCCTTAATGGATCCGGTTGGGATGTGGGTGGCTCCTGATTGGGGCACAGTAGATTCAGCGCCCAATGCTGAAGATATTAAGTATGGAAGGGAATTGATAGCCAATACGGCTGAATATCTAGGGCCAAATGGCAAGGTTCGAAAGATTTCAAATGGATTAAATTGCCAGAATTGCCATTTGCAGGCCGGCACTGTGCCACTGGGAAATAATTATTCAGCTGCCAAAAGCACGTATCCAAAAGTGAGGGGCAGGTCAGGGAAATCTGAGGACATCCAGTTGAGAATCAATGGGTGTTTTCAGCGAAGCTTGAATGGGGAAGCTTTACCCAATGATAGTAAAGAAATGATAGCTATCGTAGCGTACATGGATTGGCTTGGTAAAGATGTCCCAAAAGGAGAAAAGCCTAAGGGAGCAGGTATCTATGAATTACCTTTTCTTGATAGAGCCGCTGATCCTGTTAAAGGAAAAACTATTTACGAGAGACAATGCGTGACCTGTCATATGACTGATGGTCAGGGTGTGATTAAGCCTGATAGTAGCGGTTATATTTACCCGCCTCTTTGGGGAGAGCATAGTTATAATCAAGGCGCAGGGTTGTTTCGTATGTCAAGATTTGCAGGCTACGTAAAAGCAAATATGCCTTTTGGCGCAACCTATGAAAACCCAATGCTTACAGATGAGGAAGCGTGGGATGTTGCAGCCTATGTAAATAGCTTAGATAGACCAAAGAGGGATTTTCCGAATGATTGGCCTGACATTTCCAAGAAACCTATAGATCATCCTTTTGGTCCATATGCTGATGAATTCTCAGAAGAACAACACAAGTTTGGTCCATTTCAAGCAATAAAAGTTGAAGCGAAACAATGAGAAAATTCCTATTTGGGTTTCTCTTCTTTGTCCCATTTCTAATTCTAGCTCAGCAGCCTGAGAGAAAGCTAGTTGTGAATCCTGATGTTCATTTTAGATTGTTCTGGATGAATACTTCAAATTCGGGGGAGTTTAAGGATGATTATGCGCTAGGTTCAAGTTTGAGTCTTGGAACAAAACTTGAATACTCTAATCACTGGGAGTTTCTGATCGGCTACAGGGTCTTTGCAAATCTATGGAGCAGCGACCTTACCGCTTCTGATCCAGTCAGTGGCGGATCGAATCGATATGAAGTTGGCTTATTTGATTTGTTAAATCCAAATGATCGATTTATCGGTAAACTAGAGAAGCTGTCTTTTGGCTACTCAAGTGCTTATTGGGGAATAACTTTAGGCAGGATGGCAATCGAAGCGGATTGGATAAATGGGCAAGACGGCAGACTTTCTCCTACGGGGATTGAAGGTGCGAATGTTTGGTTTTCGACAGAAAATAAATGGAAGCTTTCTGCTTGGGGAATAAGTAAGATGAGTGTACGTGGAACAAGTGAGTGGCTTTCTGTCGGCGAAAGTATTGGAGTTTTTCCGGTGGGTAGAAATGCCAATGGACAAGCATCGCTTTATGCAGAAAATACATCAAGTGATTGGATTGGGATTGCTGAAGTAGCTAAGGAATGGGAATCATTTAGCTTTAATGCTTCCCACACCATAGTCCAAAATATTTCAAACACTACCTGGCTACAAGGCGAAAAGAGATGGAAGCATGAAAAAACTGGGATCACCTGGCTTTGGGGGGTGCAGGCTGGGTTCCAATCGGGTTTAGGTGATGGAGGGAATTCAGATCCCGATTTTTCAATATAAAAGTCCAAATGACAGAAACTGGGCGTTGTCCACTCAATTTGGCTTAAAAAAAATCTGCTTGGAATTTAAATTTGAATTATACTAAGACCGGAGGTAAAGGAATTTGGCTTAGTCCGAGAGAGTGGGGTAAAGATGCTTGGTACACTTTTATTCCCAGAGAAAGAAATGAGGGTTTTAGTTCACTGGATGCCCTTACGGCATTTGTAGAATATACTTTTGCCCAATACTACAATAAGGCCATTTGTTCATTTTGGATTTCATTGGCTGCCTCCTCTGTCTGCACCCGCTGAAAATAAATACAATATGCCATCCTATCGGCAACTTAATGTGGGGGTTAAATATGCTCCCAAATCTATTTCAAAATTAGATTTTCAATTGCTAGTAATGAATAAAGCAGCGCTTGGTAATCAAGCGCTAACTCCCAGACAGACATATAATAAGGTGCAAATGGTTCACATAAATGGCATAGTGAACTGGAGGTGGAAATAAATTTAAGTATATTCTCTATCGAAGCTGAATTTGATCATTCATCGTTCAGATGGGTAAAATAGTAGATTTGGCATTAAATTTTTGGATTTTTAACGACATAAGTGTTATTTTAAGTCAAAGTATTGAGTGTAGATTTGTGTGTTATTAGGATATGCGAAATCTTCTACTCACCTTTGTACGCATAAAGGCGCTGTCCACGGATATCCTTTTTACTTGAAATAAAGTATGCGTTGATTATCAACCTGCTTAAGTAGCAAATTCAGGAGTTTCCCCTCGCAAGGTTTTAATTCTTCATCTTTCTACTTTTTTAATTCCAAAATGATTGATTTCATTTTTCGAATTAAAACTTGCAGAGTAAATCCCACAGGGAAACAATAGTATTTACAATTTAATTTCAGTGCCATTAAGACAGTAAGGTTCTCAGAATCAGAATTATCTGAATTCTCCCAAACACTAAGGAAAAGAGTTTATGGACATTTTACGTCCACTAACAAATCGAAATACGGGAATATGGAGATGGTTATTAAATCCATCATTCTTCTTTCTCTGTATGTCGTTCCTATTTTTCTTGTAATCACGGGTGTTGCCATCACTACACCTCAATTATTTGCTTGCTATTTGTTATCTGCTTTTGGAATGGCTGGTGTTGGCATGGGGGTGATGCATGATGCAATTCATGGCTCGTATTCTAAAAACAAAAAAATAAATAGTTGGATCGGCTACACCCTGGATATGGTAGGAGCTAGCTCAATGGTTTGGCATCTTCAACACAATGTGCTTCATCATAGCTTTACCAACATAGACGAGCATGACGACGATATCAATGCACCTTTCTTTCTAAGGTTTTCGCCTAATGCTGAGAAAAATGGGCTGCATAAATATCAACATCTCTATGCATGGTTCTTCTATTCGCTATCTACCCTTTCATGGGTGACTGCTAAAGACTTCATTAGATTTACACGATATTACAATAGAGGCCTGGTGAAAGGCGGAGAGAAGGCATATAAAAAGGGAATCGTTAAGTTGATATTCCTCAAGATTGCATACTTCTCAGTTGTTATAGGATTACCTATTATATTTTCGCCATTCTCGGCAGGAATGATCATTCTTGCATTTATCATGATGCATTTTGTGACAGGATTTGTGATTACAATGGTGTTCCAAATTGCACATATTGTAGAGGATGTGGATTTCCCTAAGGCGGACATCAACGGGGTAGTAGAAGGCGAAAGAATTTTACATCAACTGGCTACCACCTGTAATTTTGCTCCAAATAATAAGATCTTATTCTGGTTTGTTGGAGGATTGAACTATCAAGTTGAGCATCATCTATTTCCTGATATATGCCATGTGCATTACAAGGAGATAGCACCAATAGTAAAGGCTACCGCAGAGGAATTTAACGTGCCCTATTATTCTAAACCACATTTTTTAATGGCTGTGTTGGACCATTTCAAAATGCTCTATGTTTTGGGTAATGAACCTGAAATGGAGCCAATTAAAGCCTAATAACATGAATAGTAATAGAAATAGTAATACAAGACCACCGGCAAACCAAAGACGGAATTCTCGTCCTACAGGTAGACCAGGTCAAAATAAGAAAAAGGAATCTAAACTTGATCCTAACCTGTTTGTCAAAAAGGCTCAGCCAAGTGGACAACAAGGGTTTCGATCAGAGACACCTTTTTCAAGTGTCGAGCTTAACGCTTCCTTATTAAGAAATCTGGCGGCAAAGGGGTATGAAAGTATGACCAATATTCAAGAGCAGGCAATTCCTGCTTTGATGGATAGAAGAGATATACTTGGAATATCAAATACAGGTTCAGGTAAAACGGGGGCTTTTTTGATCCCAATTATTGAACATGCTAAGCTAGATCCTCAGAATTTTACTGCTCTGATAGTGACTCCAACACGTGAGTTGGCCTTACAGATTGAAGAGGAGTTTAAGAGTCTAAGTAAAGGAATGAACTTGTATTCGAACACATTTATCGGAGGTACGAATATCAATTCTGACTTCAAAGCGCTGAGCAGAAAACTACATGTGATCGTGGGTACTCCCGGTCGCCTGTTAGATTTATCGAATCGTAAACTATTACATCTTAATCGAGTAAATACACTCGTATTAGATGAGTTTGATAGGATGTTAGATATGGGTTTTGTTCACGATGTGAAAAAGCTGGTTAATTTAATGACTAAGAGAAGTCAGACTATGCTTTTCTCTGCGACATTAGAGCCAAGCCAAAAAGCACTCATCGATGGATTACTTAATAATCCAGTTGAGATTAAAGTAAATACTGGTGGAACAACCAGTGAAAATGTAGATCAAGAAATTATTCGTGTGCCGGAAGGCAAGAATAAGTTTGATATACTTGCTGATTTATTCAAGGGAAATGAGTTGGATAAGGTGATAATATTCACAGAAACCAAAAGACTCGCGGATAAGTTAAGCAAGCAATTAAATCAGTCCGGAATAAAATCTGGGTTGATTCATGGAAACAAATCTCAGAATTTCAGAAATAGAACCATCGATGAGTTCAAAACTGGAATGACTCGTGTACTGGTAGCAACAGATGTAGCTGCTAGAGGTATAGACGTAGCAGATGTGTCCCATGTAATCAACTTTCAGCTTCCCATGACTATGGATAGCTATATCCACAGAATAGGACGGACAGGTCGGGCCGGAAAAACCGGTAAGGCCATAACATTTGTCAATTAAAATCGCGATATGTCAAAAAACCAGAACACATTCATTAAAAAGCAAAAAGCAGAACTTAAGAAAAGAAAAAAGAGAGAAAAGCAAGAAAAGATGGCTGCTCGTAAAGATCAGCCGAAAAGCGGAGATCTGGACGATATGATTGCGTACGTGGATGAGTTTGGTAACATCTCAGACACTCCGCCAGAACCAGAACCACCGAAAAAAGAAAACCCGCAAAGGAAAGAGAATCCTCCTAGAAGAGAATATCCGAACAATGCACAAAATAATAGAAACACCAATTTAAAAAGTTAGTAATCATGAATGAAGGAACAGTAAAATTCTTTAACACAACCAAAGGTTTTGGTTTTATTACACCAGCAGACAACAGTGAAGATGTATTCGTACACCACTCAGGTCTAGTACACGAAATCCGTGAGAACGATCACGTTACTTATGACGTAGTTCAAGGTAAAAAAGGCGTTAACGCTGTGAACGTGAAAGTAGCTAAGTAATTCCTGTCGGGCATTGCCCAATTAAGAAATACAAAGTTTGATGCCTGCAGATCTCTGATTTGCAGGCATTTTTTTTGCGATTTTTGGAACTGATTTGTGATTTCTGATTTATTGAAACTTGAGTTCCAAACGCAGCACATTACTAACTTTTCCACTTGATTTCATTGCTCAGATCTCCTCCAGCTGCTAGTTCATCTAGGTTTTGAAGGGTGGTTTTCGCGATCTGTGCCAAAGCTTCATGTGTAAGAAAAGCTTGGTGCCCGGTGATTAGCACGTTTGGGAAAGTCATCAGCCGTGCGATTTGCTCATCCAATACGATGGTTTCTGATAAATTTTGAAAAAACAGGTTTTCCTCTTGTTCATATACATCGATTCCTAAATTGCCCACTTTACGGTTTTTTAATGCTTTGATGACCGATTTGGTTTCAATCAATGCTCCTCTGCTCGTGTTGATGATAACAACTCCGTTTTTCATCTTGCTCAACGTGGTAGAGTTTATCAGATGAAAAGTATCAGGTGTCAAAGGACAATGAAGTGAAATGATATCACTTTGAGCAAATAGCTCGTCTAAAGTCAGGTAAGTAACACCAAGTTTTTTAAGCTCCTCATTTTCATAAATATCATGTGCGAGCAGCTTACAGCCTATTCCTAGCATGATTTCACAAAAGGCTTTGCCAATAGCGCCTGTACCGATTACTCCTACAGTTTTACCGTGTATGTTGAACCCAGTAAGACCTTCGATGGAATAGTTATTTTCTCTGACGCGGTTATAGGCTTTGTGAGTTTTACGGCTCAGGGTCATTAATAGTGCAAGTGCATGCTCGGCCACAGCTTCTGGGCTATACGCTGGCACTCTACACAGTTTGAATCCGAGTTCAGCAGCTTTTTCTAAATTGACCTGATTGTATCCGGCGCATCTTAGTACTATGTTCTTTACGCCCAATTCATCTAGTTTAATCAGAGTTTTTTCATCTAAATGATCATTAACAAACGAGCATATGGCATCAAAACCTTCAGCTAATGCTATGGTATTGCTGTCTAGTTTTGGTTCGAAATAGGTGAACTCGTGAGAATGATCGGGTAAATAATGATTGAAACTTTCTTTGTCGTATGATTTGGTGCTAAAAAACGCCACTCTCATGGTCAGTTGGATTGAAGTTGATAAATAGAAAAGCGGGTAAACTCTTCTTCAATCTCCGAATTTTCTGGCTCTTGAACTAGTAATTTTTGGCCTGGTAATGAAAGGACTATAGTGCCATTTATTCCTAAAAGCTCCATTGGAACTTGTTCGCCATTTTTGAAAATCACTATCCGCTGTTCATTTTTATCAAATCGACCTAGGTATGGAACCTCTTCTGTAGTTCTACTATCGTATTCTGATTGGGATATTCCTGTGAAATATTGGAGGAGGTAAGTGTGATCTCCCATGTTGAAAAGCTTCTGATTTCTTGCGGAAAGTCTTCCCAAGGCAATTGCTCTTTCATCCGAAAAGGCAGTTTCAACAGGGACTGGTGGGTAAGTTAGAAATTCGGAATGAGTAATTGGGATTGATTTTTTTAAAGTCATGCCAGGTAAATCATAAACCAATAGTTCGGTGTCAAGATTCTGCACAAGCACCAATTCATTGTTTTTATGGTCTATGAAAAATGATTTCCCCATCAATTCCGGGTAGATGTTTTCTGTAGCATTATAGATTGAATTGGCTTCATAAGGAACCACCGTTTTGATGGCTCCAGTTTGTAAATTCAATTGGTAAAAATTCTGAAGCGTGTCTTTTCCCTCTTGATTGTGAATTAGGTAGGTGGCAGTGAAGTAATTGCTAGGCCCTACCAGAAGAAAGGTGGTGTCATTACTTTGGAAATAGGGGGGACTTCCAAATGGTGTATTTGCCCGAACTGGAAGAGGAGAAGGAATTCTAAGCCTTTTTACAATCTCGTAGTCTTTATCATAGCTGATTAATTCGAAAGGCAATTCGACTATTCGCTGTCCTTCAGGTCCAAATCCTAAACCAATTGGATTCCAGTTTCCATAATTTGAAGGACCATCACCTTTTCTATGAGCGCGGTTTAGGATCTCACCACTTTCGGAGATCTCCACTATGTCATCTTCATTGATAGAATATCCCAAGTATCTTTTCTCACTTGGATTGTAGTCTAAAATATTTACCCGGGTGAAATTATCAACTTGGAATGAATCAATTTTGACCAATTCATAAGTATCAGGTTCACTTGTGGAAGTGTCTCTTGAATTGGAATTGCATCCAGATGTGATGGAAAGGATCATCAAGCTGAATACTAATAAGGGGTAATGCTGAAGTTTCATGTGTGTTTATTTCGTAGATCTACTAAGATTTCGTTAAATATATGAAAAATTCTGGGCCTTGCGATTATTGGTGAGTTGCGATTACAAAGAGTCTGAGGTTTAGAATATTTTGGTGAATCTCCTTAGATTGGTCAAAAATCTATAACCTATGAAAAAAATACTCTATTTTCTTCCTTTAGTCTTAGCGCTTTCCTGCGCAGAAAAGGAGAGAAACAAGTCGAAACAGAAATTAAAGAAATCCAAGAAGTAGTTATGCCAGCAAAACCAGATTCCGTCCTACGACACAATGTTTATTTCAGTTTTAAAGAAACTTCAACTCCTGAGGATATTCAAACAGTAGTAGATGCTTTCCGAAATCTTAAAAATGAAATTGACGGAATCGAAGATTTTGAATGGGGCGTTAACTCTAGTCCGGAAGAATTGAATCAAGGCCTGACGCATGCTTTCACCTTGACTTTTTATTCTGAGGAAGCTAGAGACGCATATTTGCCACATCCAGCTCATGCGGCTTTCGGTGCTATTCTAGGTCCTCTATTTGGATAAAGTAACCGTAGTAGATTACTGGACTCGTCCTTAATTATTGATCAAAGGGCAAAGCTGATCCGTCAGTTTTGCCCGCATTATTGACTGTGAGCACTTCGGTCACTACAAAGTTGCTGGTCCCTCTCCATGGGAGCATTCCATTATATTCTTTGTAGCGAAGCTCTACAAACTTCCCTGAGGCTCTTTCTAGCTGCTCTGCGATCTCGCCATCTACCACACTGAACCGAAACTCATTACTCTGTAGCCCGCCTGCTGTAGGGCTCTGAAATCCTTCCTGTACTACTCTGCCTTCATAGGTCTTGAATACTACTCCTTTTTTTACGAAGTAATTTAAACTTCCGGCTTTTACCCCCTCACCGAATACGAAATAGAATTTATACCAAAAAATACCAGCTAAAAGTCCGATTATAACTATACCAGCAATCCAAGCAAATTTTTTCATAACAAGAATAAGTTTGGCTTAAAGATAGATATCGGGATGATTTTTAAGTGAAAAACTTAGTAAAAAAATCAACTTACTTCCTTTTTTAAATAAAAAAAGGCTGCACATAAGCAGCCTTTTCAATTGTGTTGTTAATCCACTAGCCAGAGATAATCACCATAACCTTTGGCTTCCATTTCTTCCTTTGGTATAAATTTCATCGCAGCTGAATTCATGCAATACCTAAGGCTAGTTGGTTCTGGACCGTCATAGAAAACATGACCTAAATGACTATCTCCAAACTTACTTCGGACTTCTACTCGGAGCATGCCCAGATCGTCGTCAGTTGGTTTTTCTAAAACTCTAGCATCAATAGGCTTGGTGAAGCTTGGCCAGCCTGATCCTGATTCGTATTTGTCTTTGGAGCTGAAAAGCGGAGCACCTGATACAATGTCAACATAAATTCCTTTGTCGTGATTTCCGTTGTATTCATTCTGAAATGACATTTCAGTAGCATCTTCTTGAGTTACTTCATACTGCAAATCAGTCAAGGTCTTTTTCAACTCGGATTTTGGCGGAGCCTTATATTCTTTCTCACTAAGTTCCGGCCAATGTGCCTTGATGAATTTATCACGACCAGATCCATTTCTATACGAATAGTAATCCTGAGGACTTTTTTTATAATAATCTTGGTGATACTCTTCTGCAGGATAGAAGTTGGTATACTTGATCAAAGGAGTTCGCAATAGGCTTGTCGAATTTACCCGGATTTATCAAGTAGCTTCTTGGAATCTTCGGCTACTTTCTTTTGCTCAGAGTCATGAAAGAAAATGGCTGATTCATATTGAGATCCTCTGTCATAGAATAAGGGGACCTCTCTACATCTGTCGGATCAAAAGTCTGCCAGAATATATCTACCAATTCAGAATAACTGATTACTTCTGGGTCAAATGTAATTTGGACTGACTCTCTGTGAGAAGTCTTTCCGCTGGATACTTCACCGTATGTAGGGTTTTTTTCTTTGCCTCCGGCATAGCCCGAAATTACCGTAATTACGCCGTCTATTCCCTCAAATGGAGCTTCTACACACCAGAAACATCCGCCAGCAAATGTGGCTAACTCGGTGTTTCCTTTGTGGTTAGCAAGTTTGTCTGTGTCTGCAGTTGATTCTTGACTTTGCACCGCAGTGTTACCGCAGGCAAACATCAGCGCTAGGATGAGAGATAGCATGGGTGTAGTAATTTTATTTGAACTAAACATGTTTTTGGTTCTTTTTTTGTTTTGAATGTATATAGAAATCATTTTAATCTAAACTCAATTTACGTGATTCTGTTTGAGAGTTTATGGACAATTATGGTTCCAATGCATTGAAATACGAGTTGAGATCAAACTCGGTTTGTCTTACAGCTTACATTTTACCAAATTTCACTAAGCCTGAATCTCATGAAAAAGCTACTACTATTCTTTTTAGTTATGTGTTCGCTGGTTTGTATACAAGCAAAAGCGCAGCACAAAGGTTCGGGTTTCGGGATTAAGGGAGGCTTAAGCTATAGCACTTCAGGAAAGTATTTCAAAGATGCTGGGTCAATCTGGAAAAGTCCAGGTAGTTCCGCGGGTTACCAAGTTGGAGCTTTTTATAAATTGGCGTCTTATGATATTTTCTTGCGACCGGAATTGCTCTATACACATTCCCAGTTTGAATCAGGCTTAGGTGAAGTCAAGGCCAACCGATTGGATGCGCCAGTGATGGTAGGAATGCATTTATTTAAACTATTCACAGTAGTAGGCGGGCCTTCTTTCCACTACCTATTGAATGACAACTACAATGATTTTTTTGAAACTCCCTCTGAAAAAGACTTGCTTTTTGGATACCAGTTTGGCTTGGGGCTAAATTTTGGACCGGTGGGATTAGACTTGCGATACGAACGCGTACTGAATGACCAAAAATTAAATTTGGATCAGGTAATCAAAAGAAAGGATGATTTCAGGTCAGAGCAAGTGATTTTGGGACTTTCGTATCAGTTCTAATCAGACTTTCCTTACTTCAAAAAGGGAGTAAAAATCTCCTTCCAAAGCTCATAGCCTTTTTCATTCATATGAAGATCGTCTTCTATGAAAATATCAGCTCTAGGTTTACCAGTATCATCCAGCATGATGTCCCATACATTCACTATATGTACGTTTTCATGGGTGGTCGCATATTGCCTAATCAAATCATTTAATGCAACGTAGGAAACTTTTTTATCCCAGCGCGAAGGGCTAGGTTTAGCAGCGATCAGGTTCACTGTTGTGTGTGGATACTTTGTATGAATCTGCGTAACTAATTCATCTAGGTTGTCCATTATAGCTGATATCTCTTGGCCCGCATTGATGTCGTTGTCACCTTCATAGATGAATACTTTTGAGGGTTCAAAACGAAGTACAGTTTTGTCCAAATGCATCAATAGCTGATCTGCCGTAGAGCCACCAAAAGCAGAATTGATGATAGCTACATTAGGAAATTGCTCCTGAAGGTTTTTCCACATCCTTACACTCGAACTGCCTGTAAAAACTACGCTGCCTTTTTTCCAGCCGGCATCATCGATTTCTTTTGCGCGCTTATTTACTTCCTCTTGAAAGGGAAGTTCTTGCGCAAATGAGAATTGTACCAGAAATAGTAAAACGAGTGCAGAGAGTAACTTCTTCATATCCTAAATATACTTAACCTACTGAGTAAATTCCATGCAAAGTGTTTTCAAATTGCTTTCTGATTTTAGTAACCTGAACAAAACCGATCAGATGGCGAGCATTTTCGAACACTGCGTACAAAAATGGAGAATGTCCTCCATTTTGTAAATGACATTTTTATCACTTGAATTGCCCCTTGATTGATCAGAATAGGCCTTTTTCCTTGAATTCGTCACAATTCAATTTAGAAAAATCAAATTCTGCCTTTTTGGTGAAGTTTTAGCGTTGTGTATTTAGGTCAACCATTTACCTTATATGAATAGCATCACTCGTTTTTTCTGGTTTTGTAGCGGCGCAAACTTCTCATTATTAAAAAGATCTCCAACTGAGTCAAACAAATATCTCGGGATCGGTGCTACCGTTTTCTTCACGGGAATACTTGCAGCATTGGCAGCAGGATATGCTTTGTTTACCGTGTTCCAATCAATTTGGCCTGCGATCTTTTTTGGCCTGCTTTGGGGGTTGATGATATTCAATCTGGATCGATTTATCGTTTCCAGTATGCGGAAAAAAGAAAATGCTTGGGGTGAGTGGAAGTTGGCCATTCCGCGATTAGTATTAGCTGTCTTACTTGCCTTGGTGATATCAAAGCCGCTGGAATTGAAAATGTTTGAGCGGGAAATTGATCGGAAAATAGATGAGAAGAGGACTGTGTTTATAGCAGAATCAAAGCTAAATCTAGCAAAGGGTTTCCCTGAGATTCAAGAGTTAGAAGCTAAAATTGACACGTTGAAGGCAGAAGTTTTAGATTTCGAACAATACAGAAATCAGCTGCAGGATGAATATGATGCAGAGCGATTTGGGGAGAAGACAACTAGCACAAGTGGAATTGTTGGATTGGGAACAAATGCTAAGAAGAAGGAGGAGCAGCTAGATGCGGCTCAAGTCACATTGAATGAGCTTAGAAATAGGAATCAGGTTCGTGTTGACACGCTGGAAGCGCAGATTCGTGAATTTGTTGCTTTGAGACAACTGGAATTTGAAAAGCAACAGCCAGGAATCGAAGGCTTTGATGGGTTGGCTGCTCGAATGGAAGCATTGGATGCTTTAACCAAGGAAAGCTCAGCAATGGCTTTAGCAAACACCTTTATCATGTTGCTTTTTATTGCTATTGAAACAGCGCCAATTTTCGTGAAGTTAATTTCTCCACGTGGACCATACGATGAGTATTTAGAGCTACATGAGGACAAAGTCAGATTGTTCAAAGGAGAGAAGTGGACTTTTGCCAAAGGCGAATCAGAGGCAAGGGTTGGCTACTTCCAAGACACTCATTTCTATGCTATGGATCTTAAAAAGGAAAAGACTAACAAGAAAAATAAAGCACAGACTGACGCAGAAATTGTGGAATTTGAAAAGGGGTTTAATCAGGATATCTGAAACTCAATTCTCCTAATCCTTTTGAGCTTTTTTGACCACTACGTCCAGCTGATCCATCGTGCGACTCACTGATTTCCATTCAGCGAATCCAACTATTTTCACCATAAATGATAGAAACTTACCTGGGTTGATCAGCTTGTTTGCCAACTTGGAAATGTTTCTATCTCGCTCTACTATTGATGCATTTCGGTCTTCGCAACCATAATATTCACCGGCGTATTTCCAAGCTCCATCTCGGGCAAGTTGGATAGAGAAATTCAGCAGCATTTCATCGCGGCCTTTTGCTAATGGGATCAGCCAGCCAAAAATCGGAGAAACCATGCTAATATTGGACTTGACTCCATCTACCAATTCTGCCAGGACAGCATTGATTTTATTGAAATCATTTTGAATGCCTGCAATAGGTTCTGAGCCCATGGTGTCTGCAGCTGAGATGCCCAGGTCAAGATTAATATGTGCGTTGATGCCTAGAAACAAATGCTGAAGAACTAGGTGCTTGCTGTCTTTGCTTGCTTCAAATGCAAGCATCCAGCTATTAGTAGGGGCTTGACCGATTTTCCATGTGTTATATGCAGTGATAAATCTGCCCGCAAAGAGAACATCTAGCTTTTCCATTCTTGGATTGTCTTCGAATTCTCTAGCTAGGATTCCGTCACGAATTCTACGAGTCACCTGCCTGTAGAGAATGGCAAAATAGCCAATCCGCGATTGATCATTTTTACATTCAGCTACGATTTGATCCATTCGCACCAGTACTTCATCTATGGTCTTCATATCATTGTTTAATAAAAAAGTTCTCTAGAATATCACCTACATAATATGCAACAATAGCTGCCAACAAGCCTAAGGCAACGGTTTCCGCTATACTTTTAATTGGTGAAGTTTGATTTACTAAGGATTTTAAAGCTCCGATTAATACGAATGCCAGGCCTGTAAGTATGCTGGTCCAAAAGAAAGTATTAATGTCTGAGGGATAGAAAAATGTCCAGAGATAAACTAGCAGTGGAATGAATCCGACAATTAGGAATGATGCAAATGTGGCGACCCCAATCTTAAAGGGACTTTTAGTTTCTTCCATTAAGTTTAGCTCGTCTTTCATCATTTCTGCAACCCAGATGTCTTTGTTGGAAGTGATTTGATCTACAACTTTCTCCAAGAGTTCCCCCTCAAATCCTTTAGCTTTGTAAATGTCTCGGATTTCTTCACGCTCTACTTCCGGAAGATTTTCTACTTCCCAATATTCAATTTCCTGGTGTTTATTGTAGTTTTCTTTATCACTCTTTGAGGACAAATAGGCACCCACAGACATCGAAAATCCATCTGCAAAGAGATTTGCAAAACCAAGAATTATAATGATCCCAGCATCCAGATCTGCGCCAAATCCCCCGGCAACTACTGCAAATGTCGTGACAGCACCATCAATTCCTCCGTACACAAACTCTCGAAGATATTCCTGAAGTTTCTGGAAGTATTTATCTTCTTGATGAAGGTGAGCTTCGTTCATTTATCTCAGATTTGTTAGGAAAAATCTTTTCACATTTTCGCCCATTACGGCTTTGATCTCCGCTTCACTAAATCCGGCATTCATCATTCCCTCTACCAAAAGAGGAAATCCTGTGATATCAAAAGGAACTGCGACCGATCCATCGTAATCTGACCCAAGTGCGACATATTCTATACCCACTAAGTCTCTCACATGCTTTATCGAAGCAATGATATTGGGCAATTCAGGAACTCCTACTGCTTCATCAAAAAATGCGATGCCGATGATGTCCCCATTTTCAGCGATTTTCTGGATTTGGAGATCACTCAGATTTCTCTGTGAGTCCAAAACAGCCCTCACCCCAGTATGTGATACCATCACGGGCATAGTAGTCATCTCTAGCACATCATCTACTATTGCAGGAGAGCAGTGAGCCAAATCCACAAAAATACCGAGCTCATTCATTTTCTGAACTACTGATTTCCCAAATTCGGTAAGGCCCGCTTGACTTTGTCCGTGCGCTGATCCACCAAGTTCATTATCAAAAAAATGAGTTAACCCTATCATGCGAACGCCAGCTTCATAAACTCGATTTAGATTTTCTATATCTCCTTCGAGTGCATGTGCACCTTCGATTCCTAACATGCCGCCGATAACAGATTCATCATTTTTTCTAGCAGAAATGAGTTTGTTTAGATCCGCTTTGTTTTTAACGAAGATCGCGTTGCCATCTTCATCCTGTATGAAATCTGCTAAGTTTTGGGACTGCGAAAGAGTTCGGTTTATTAAGCTAAACCAGTTTGACGGAGATTCCCCTTTTGCTATGGTCAGCGGGGTGATGTTGTCGAATGCATCCGAACTATTACTCTGCATATTTTGACCGGCTGGGGATTTTGAAACAATGGTAAACATCTCCAAAGCGACATTGGCTTCTCTCATTCTTGGGAAATCAACTTGCCCACGACTTCCTCTCTGGGTCAAATCCCTTCCCCAAAGCAAGGCGTCGCAATGTAAATCCGATATAAAATGCAAGACGCTCATACAAAGCCTGTGTGTCTGATGAAACAGAATAGGGTGGAGAAGACTTGACGGGATTTCTTTGAGATTCTATATAGGGTGGGACTATAAGGGTTGCAGCTAAATAGATAAGGACTAAAACCCCAAGTGCGATTATTAATTTCTTCATAGCAAATGATAAGACCATTGAAGATAATGAAAAATGGTCTATCCTCTGACAAATGCTTTTGAACAGAGATAGGCTATAGATTTCATTTCATTTTTTATTTTCAGGGAAGAAGGGTGACTGTGTGGAGGGTTAATGTGAGAAAAAATAATTATTTGTTTTTGGGCGCTTTAAAACATTTTCATTATGTTTATCAAAATATAAAGATCAAAAAAACAAATACACAGCAAGGATTACAAAAGTATATTTGGTTTTAGATGATTGACAATAGACCCACTCTCGGGGGCTTTTTCTAAAAAGCTCCCTTTTTTTATGTCTATATATTTTTACATTTTGTTTAAAATTTGAAAAGGTGGTTTAAAAAATCTTTGATTTAGATCAAATTTATGTTCAAATTCAAAAAACTGGTTTATTTGAGTGGGTAATTCTGAGTTGGTTCTTTCGAATTGAAAATTTGGCATAATTGAAAAAGTCATTCCTAAAATTTCGAAATATGTTATTTGGAGGATTAAAATACTGAAATGGTTTTTTTATGGATTTAGACCAAAAAGGGAGGTTATTTTTTTATTAAGTATCGGAATCTGAAACGGCCAAAAAACTTTTATCATTAATTGTGAGGTGTTTTAATTTGTTGTTTTGATTAAAGGCCTTTAGCTCAATAAGTTGTTGGGTTCTTCGTTGCGAATGTTAACTAAAACCATCCAATGGTTGGGATTTACTGGAGTTCTAGGTGTGCAAGGAATATAAATCATGAATCTATTAACCTATGGCAATCATTTTTATCTACGTATCTGTAAGTGATTGGCAAAATGTATGACTGCGGATTATCAGTTCTATGTTTCGCTAGTCATGATTTTTAGTGAAGTTCTATCGTTGATTTAGAAAAACTTAAATGGCATTACAGCGAGTTTCTTCATACCAGCAATACAATTGAATGTCGAATGGGTATGAATTTTCTATTTGATTACGAAGCCATTTATTATGCCGTGATACCTGGTAGAAATTTCACAATCGGTTTTGGCTTCGCTGTGAGTGAGGTGGAGGTAGAAGTTGAGATTGCTGAAGGAGTCTGTGAACAATCTACTTTTGAAAGAAAAGTGAGTGTATCAATCAGTATGGGATTTCCGCCATACATTCGAATCGTGTCAAGATCAATCTGAGTTAAACATCCAACTGCTCATAAACTCTGATCCCCAAGTGAGTATAAGGTTACAATTGTTGGGGAGTTGCAAGGATATTGCAGAAATCAGGCAATGTGTCCACCTTGTTCAAAGATCCCCGCAGACCTATTTTTGAAAAAGTATAATTGAATGGCTTCAACAATTCTAAAATATCCTCTGGTAGGTAGCCGCCAGCGATGCATGCGTCCTTATTGATTTCTAGAAGAAGAATTGGAAGGTGCTTTTTTAGTGTTTTGAGAGCTCCTTTGAGAACCTGAAGCTCAGCTCCTTCTACATCTATTTTTAAGAAGTTAACCTTGTTGATTTTCAACTCTTCTATTTGTTCGTCAAGTGTATCAAGCTGAATTTTCCCGAGTTCTATGCTGAATTTATCAGTATTGTAAATGGTGTTTGTACCCTCATTAGAATCTTCGCTTGCGTAGAGTGTTACCTCACCTTTTTTATCCGAAAGGCCAAGTTTCACTGGAGAGATGGTCTTTTGAAAGGATTCGTTAAGTCGGATGTTTGCAGTCAATTGATCGAAAAGCTGACGCATAGGTTCAAATGAAACAACCTTTCCATTTGTGCCTACTTTTCTAGCCGCCCAGAGGGAATACTCTCCTTGATTTGCTCCGACATCTATGAATGTGTCACCTGTTTTCAGATATTTCTCCAATACAAAAATCGGTGCCCAATCATGCGCGCCACGCCAGTAGATTGCATTGCCCATTTGCTTTGCGATGTCCACTTTCATGGCTACTCCTCGAAAGGTGAAATTCCTCCAATCTCCTTCTTTTTTTGAAGAGCCATAGAATTTTCGAAACAATTTAGTGACAAAAAAACCGCCTGGAATCACATATAAATTCCTAGATATTTTACTTAATACTTGTTCCATTAGAGAGTATATGACTTGCCTGTAAATTGCTCCAAAGTCCCGATTAACGTTTGTTCTCTGAGTGCAAGAGAGTAGTTGGCTTGAATATGAAGTCGTGAATTTATGGAAAGTAAATCTTTATTGATAGATCCAAGGGCTTTATCCACCACTAGTATTGCGGCTTCTAGGGATTTCTCACCTAGGATAAACCCTGAATCACCTACGATTTGAGGAATGTGATTCGTATACGATCCGATAGGAATAGCTCCGCAAAGCATGGCTTCACATAAAGCGCAGCCAAATCCTTCAAAACTGGAGAGTTGAAAGTAGAACTCAGTTTTCTGATAACGCTCGAGCAACTCTTCTGGAGATACAAATCCTAAGAAATAAACGTTAGCGGGTATATCTAACTTTATTTCTGAATCATTTATCCCTGCAAAATAGAAGTTACAGGTTGGGTATTTCTCAGCAATCTTTAAAATCAAATCTCCACCTTTCAGCTCAAATTGACTGGATGACATGACGGCCAAAAAGCTATTTGGGATTCTATTAGGCTTTGTAGGAAGTGTCCATTGCGTGTCATCTAATCCATTGTAGATTGTTTTTATGGGTGCCTGTAATTCATGAAAGTGAAAAAGCAGACCTTGCTTTCGAGACTTGATGGCTGGATCGAAAAGCAATTCTGTTTCGATTAGAGATTCACTCACTGGAAAGATCGCATCGGCTCGTCTGTAACTGAAGTTGCAAATTTGCTTTAGAAGATCAATCCTTAAGCTGCCGTAATTGATCTCAGGAATAGAAGCGCAATCAGTACCATGGGTGACTATGAAGACTTTCTTGCCAAAGACCTGCCCAAATACTGTAGCCCAAAAAGCCCAATATCCTCCAAAATTGACAAGGATAAACTCAGCTCCGAAAATGCTGAAAAGCATGGCGAAAAACTGCGCTATGAAATTTAGAGGCGCAAGCTTTTTATTGCCCCAAGGTTGGTTGATTACCCGAACGTTAAAATATTTTGACAAAATCCTGAGATCGCTTTTCACAAAGGACTGCAGGGATGGCGTGATGTACAGGATTTTATTTCGGCTCATTTAGTTTTTTTGGACTCAAATAGCCGTAACCAAATTGATTCCTGTACTTTTAATTTCTAATGCAAACGGGTTTTTGGAGTTGAAATCCTCAGTTTTAATTGGATGCGGCTCAATCCTCAAATCTATTGAACGTCTTAATTTTCGAAGTTCGTTTTGGGTGGAAAAAAAATCATCCATGTGATCTAAAACTAGGGCGATATCCAGGTCACTTTCTTCTTTCTGAGATCCCTTAGAATAAGACCCAAATAGAAAAGCGCTTCTTAACCCAAATTTTTCTGGGATGCATTCAAGGTATTTATTAAGAATATTTATAATTCGCTGATCAGCCATTTCCTAAGTTTTTCTATTCGTTCAATCCAAATTTCTGCAAACTCCTTAGTGCAAAGTTGGTGAAAATCCTGTTTGTAACTATCATAACGAACATTCAGGTTAAATGTAGTGATTTCATCCAGCCAATCTTTTTGCTCTTCAGATGCTTGAAGTTTGGTTTTCATTGCTAACCTAAGCAAGTCATGTATGAATATTGGATGCTTTTTATTTGATTTTACAAAATGTGCCTTCAATAATTTTTCCAAAACCAAATGTCCTATAAAAAGACACCAATCATAATCTTTTGATTTAAATAAGTTCATCATCGTCTGATTGTTTTGATCAGATGAACTCATCCAATAATCGATTACTCCTTGGATATTCTCTATTTTATCAGACATATTATAACAGCCTATTTAATAACTAAAATAGCTCTATTTCTTTATTAAATCAAAAAGGCTCAACCTATTAGATTGAGCCTTCAATAATGTTATTATGGCTATTAAACCACCAGATTCACAATCTTTCGCTGGAACAATTATTATCTTTTTCGGCGCCTTTCCTTCCAGCCATTTCATGACGATTTCATCAGATAAAGCAGCTTCCTGAATCTGATCCTTGCTTAATGAAAGGTCCAGGCTGAGTTTAGTTCTCATTTTACCATTGATCATCACTGGATATTCGAAAGCACTTTCAACGAGATGACTTTCGTCGAAAATAGGGAAAGTAGCATCAGTTATAGAACCTTCGTGTCCAAGTAAATTCCAAAGTTCCTCTGCAATATGTGGTGCATAAGGAGAAACCAAAATCGCAAGTGGTTCCAGAATTCCACGTTTGTTTGATTTCAGTGCGGTAAGCTCATTCACGCAGATCATAAAGCTGGAGACGGAGGTATTGAAAGAGAAATTGGCCATGTCATCTTCCATCTTTTTGATGGCTTTATGAAGTGCTTTGTATTCTTCTTTGCTAGGTTCTGCATCAGAAACTTGGAATTCCCCAGAGCTGGTGTGATATAGATTCCAAAGCTTTCTTAAAAATTTATACACTCCGTCAATTCCGTTTGTATTCCAAGGTTTGAATTGCTCCAAAGGACCCAAGAACATCTCGTACAATCTCAAAGTATCTGCCCCATATCGCTCAATGATATCGTCCGGATTTACCACGTTGTATTTCAGACTTGGACATTTTCTCCACCTCAGATCCGCAAATGTATTTGCCGTCTTCCAAGATGAATTCTGCATCCGCCAAATCAGGTCTCCATGCTTTGAATTTATCTAAGTTCAACTGATCGTTGTAGACAATATTGACGTCCACATGCATGGCAAACGTATCGTACTGGTCTCTCAAGCCATAGCTGACAAATTGGTTCGTGCCCTTTACTCTATATACAAAATTCGATCTACCTTGGATCATCCCTTGGTTGATCATCTTCTGGAATGGCTCATCCACGCTTACTATACCAAGATCGTACAAGAACTTTGTCCAAAATCTGGAATACAGCAGGTGTCCTGTCGCATGCTCGGAACCGCCAATGTACAGATCTACAGAGCCCCAATAGTCAGTTTTTGCTTTGTCGGCTAACTCAGTTTCGTTCTTAGGATCGGTGTATCTGAAGAAATACCAACTTGATCCTGCCCAGCCTGGCATGGTGCTTCTTTCCAGAGGGAATGTCACGTCTCCCTCCGCGGTTTTGTAGTTCCAGTCCGACGCTCGGGCAAGTGGAGGCTCGCCGTCTTCTGTTGGCAAGTATTTATCTACCTCAGGTAAAACCAAAGGCAGGTCTTTTTCTTCTATTAAATAGGGCAGTCCTTCTTTGAAATATACGGGAAGTGGCTCACCCCAATAACGCTGACGGGTGAAAATCGCATCACGCATTCTGTATTGAATCTTGCCTTTTCCGATGCCCTTTTCTTCCAAAAACTCAATGGCTTTGTTCATGGCATCTTTCATGTACAAATTGGAAATGAAGCCGGAATTGATAATCAAGCCGCCTTTTCCAGCGAAAAGAACCTTCCTCCATAGAGCCTTCGATCACTTGTCTGATTTCAAGTCCGAAGTGCTTCGCAAAGTTATAATCCCGCTCATCATGCGCAGGAACGGCCATCACCGCACCAGTTCCATATCCGGCCAATACGTAGTCAGCTACCCAAACTTGGATTTCTTCTCCATTAAATGGATTGATCGCATAAGAGCCAGTGAATGCTCCGGAGATGGTTTTTACATCGCTCATTCGCTCACGCTCTGAGCGGTTTTTGGCTACTTCTATGTATGCTTCAGCTTTTTCGCGTTGATCTTCTGTGATCAGCGCTGCTGCCAGCTCAGATTCCGGGGCCAAAGCCAAATAAGTCACACCGTATATAGTATCCACTCGAGTGGTGAATACTTTGATCTTCTGATCGGAATCTTTTACCTGAAATACCACGTCAGCTCCGATGGATTTGCCAATCCAGTTGCGCTGCATTTCTTTGATTGGTTCTGACCAATCTAATTTTTCCAAACCCTGAAGTAAACGATCTGCATAAGCGGTAATTCTCATTGACCACTGCATCATTTTCTTTCGCTCCACAGGATGCCCACCACGCTCGGAGAAGCCTTCTTTCACTTCATCGTTGGAAAGTACAGTGCCTAAAGCTGCGCACCAGTTCACGGTGGTTTCGGCTAGAAAAGTCAGTCTATATTTAAGGAGTGTTTCTTGTTTCTCTTTTTCAGAATATGCATTCCAATCTGCTGCAGTAAACTTCTCCGTATCCTCATCACAGGCAGCTTTTACGGAAGCATTCCCTTCTTTTTCAAATCGCTCGATCAATGAATCAATGGAAAGTGCTTTGTCCGCATCTAGATCATAGTAGCTATTGAAAAGCTGCATAAAGATCCATTGTGTCCACTTGTAATAATCAGAATTGGAAGTTCTGACTTCTTTACTCCAGTCGAATGCAAAGCCGATGTTCTTCAACTGCTCTGTGTATCTTGCGATGTTTTGCTCGGTAGTGATCGCAGGATGCTGTCCAGTCTGGATGGCATATTGCTCAGCAGGTAGGCCGAAACTATCATAACCCATCGGGTGCAGAACATTGAATCCTTTTAACTTTTTGAATCTTGAGACAATATCTGAAGCAATGTAACCCAGCGGATGACCAACATGTAGTCCCGCTCCAGATGGATATGGGAACATGTCTAGAGAATAAAACTTTGGTTTGTCAGGGTTTACATTGGCCAGGAAAGTTTGGTTCTCTTCCCAGTATGCTTGCCATTTTTTCTCAATGTCCTTAAAAGTGTACTCCGCCATGATTGTGTTTTTTCTAGTTTTTTAGCTGAACGCCTGCAAAAATAGAAAAATTGATGGGCTTTGTGGTTCAAATTCGTAATTCATAAAGACTTGCTGTTTATTTAACGAATCATTTTTACATAACGGAAAGGTTTTTAATAGATTTATTTGTTTACGGAAAAGTGTGATATGGGAAATGTGATTATTCGGAAAGGAAGTATTGAAGATGTTTATTATATCCATAGGCTGATTCCGGAGTTTCCAGAGGAGATTGGGAGTGGCTTTTATGAGAAGCGACTCAAGCTCAAGATGCATTTGGTCTTGGTAGCTGAAGTAGGAGGCCAATTGGCTGGATTTAAAGTTGGTTATGAAAGTAACGAGCCAGAAATGTTTTATTCCTGGATGGGAGGAGTGATACCTCAATTCAGGAAAGCAGGTGTTGCACGTGCTTTGGCTGACAATCAAGAGCGATGGGCTAAGGAAAATGGATTTGTACGGATTTTTTTCAAAACACGGAACAGGTTTCCTGCCATGATCAATTTTGGAATGAGAAGAGGTTTTAAGATTGTGGGGGTGATCAAAAAAGAGTCAGAGGATGATTATAGAATAGTGATGCGGAAGAGCTTCTAGAATTCAAAGGACTGATAAATCGAGTTTGGAATATTACAATTTTGTAATCTTCGAGTTTTTCAATCATAAACCTTACCTTTGCGGCATAATTCACCAGCGGTTCAATTGCCCGCTTTACCAAAAATTCAGATGAATATGAACACAAAGGAGTTAGTGGCGAAAGGATTGGAGCTTCCTTTAATGGAGGCATTTTATACCATACAAGGGGAAGGTAGATTTACTGGGCATCCTGCTTATTTTATCCGGCTTGGAGGCTGTGATGTAGGATGTGTTTGGTGTGATGTAAAAGAGTCATGGGATTCTGGTAAGCTGGCCGGTTCTTTCAATAGAAAAGATTGTGGAGGATGCCTTGGCTTACCCAGGGAGGTTGGTGGTGATTACAGGTGGAGAGCCTTTAATGTATGATTTGGGACCTCTGACATCACTTTTGAAGGAAAAGGGATTTACTACTAATATTGAAACTTCCGGAGCACATCCTTATTCAGGTGATTTTGATTGGGTTTGTTTTTCACCCAAAAAGTTCAAAAAGCCACATCCTTCGATCTACGCAGTAGCAGATGAATTAAAGGTTGTAGTATTTCATCAAAGTGATTTTGCCTTTGCAGAAGAGCATGCTAAGCAGGTGAATTCCAACTGTGAATTGCGCTTACAACCAGAGTGGAGTAAGGCTGAAAAATTTACTCCCGTGATTATAGATTTTGCAAAAAATCATCCAAAATGGAAAATTTCGCTTCAAACTCATAAATTTATGGACATACCCTAAGTCCATGCGCCCAATTTTAGCCGGAATTCTTCTTTTTTTGACAATATCTTTCGCAAATGCGCAAAGCTATTCGATCATTGATGGGAAGGCTATTAAGCTGTATCGGGAGGCAGAAGAGTTTACCCTTTCGCGGCAATACGATTCGGCTATTGAAAAATATCAGGATGCGATCAATAGAGAAGCTTCATTTTTAGAAGCCTATGTAAAATTGGCCCAGCTTCAAATTACGGTGGGGGAATTAGAAAATGCGGAGAAGACCGTTATTGCTGGAAAATCAAGGCTATCCGGTAAGAATGCCACAACTCAGCATAAGGCAGATTTGGGATGGGTTCTGACCCATGTATACTTGAAGCAAGGTAGATTCAAGGAGGCTTACCAGGAATTTGCAGCCACTGACCCATTATTTGACGCATCATTTCGCCGTTTGCCTAATTATCTGGAAATGAAAAGCCAAATGGAGTTTCTTGCTGATCAGTTGGAGAACTTTCGGCAAATTGAAAAGGAGAAATTGCCAGAACCTCTCAATGAGTTTCGACTACAGTATTTTCCTGTATTGACAGCGGATGGTGAACAGATACTTTTCACGAAACGGGACGGAACAGGGAATAATGATAAAGAGGATATTTTTATGGCATTTGTTTCTCCAGATGGAGATTGGTCCAAACCTCAGAGTATAGCACAGACGATTAATTCACCATATAACGAGGGGACCTGCTCGGTCACTGCAGATGGGAATATCCTGATCTACACATCATGTGATGCTCCGGATTCAGAAGGAAGCTGTGACTTGTATATCGCATATAAGATCAATGGGATGTGGCAAAGACCAAGAAATATGGGGAAAAATGTGAATTCGAGATCATGGGATTCTCAGCCATCCTTATCTGCAGATGGTAGGGTTTTGTTTTTCTCATCAAATAGAAAGGGTGGGTTCGGAGGAAATGATATTTGGTATAGTGTGATGCAAAATGACGCAAGCTGGTCCGAAGCTAAAAATCTTGGGGATGTGGTAAATACACCAAAAGATGAAATTTCCCCTTTCATGTTCTTTAATAACGAGATTCTTTTTTTCTCATCTAATGGTCATCCTGGTTTTGGTGGAATGGATATCCAGCTGTCTAAAGTAGTGGATGGGGAGTTTACCAAGCCTGAAAATTTAGGATGGCCAATAAACGATCAATTAGATCAGGTTGCTTTATTTATTACTGCTCAAAAGGACTATGCATACTTTACGGAGCTAACTTCTTCAGAAAAAGAACATGACAGGTCTCTGTTATATAGATTCAAATTTCCTGAGGAGATTTCACTGGGTGAAAATCTTACCGTGACAGAAGGCAAAGTATTTAATTCGGAAACTGGTGAACCAATTGATGCTACTTTATCGCTAGTTTCTCTGGTCAATGACAGCACGCTTTATCAATTCAATTCAGACGGGAAGACCGGTGCATTTACTATGATTTATCCTGAAAAAGCTATATCAGGCCTTTATGTTGAGAAAAAAGGTTATTTACCAAAAATTTATAATGTAGAGCGGGACAATATTAAAAATGTCAAAGATTTAAAAGTAGAGCTTGTTCCAGTAGCAGCTGGGGAGGAGTTCGTTTTTGAAAATGTATTTTTTGAATTTGATGATTATAGCTTAAAACCGGAATCAATATCATCACTGAAGAGGCTAGTAAAATTTTTATCTGAAAATCCAAATGTTAATATTTTGATAATTGGACATACGGACAATGTGGGTAGCACAAATTATAATCAAACACTTAGTTTACAGCGCGCAAAAAGTGTTCAGCAATACCTTACTAGTCAAGGTTTTCATCATGGAAGAGTCTTAGTAGAGGGGAAAGGGGATAAGGATCCAATGGTCAAAAACGATAGTCCTGAAAACAAAGCTTTAAATCGTAGAATCACCATTAAGGTATTATAAGAAGGGGGGAATGTTAATATTCTGTTACTAAAATCCCTCTTAAATCCAACTATTTAGTAAATTCCAAAACTAATAGCGCTATTATAGGTCTTATTTTTTTGACCGATTCAAATTTAAATTTCTTTTAATTGCTATTTTAAGCAATAATAGAGATGATTTTCGGTGTTATGATTATTAATATTCTGCATAAAAGGAAAATTTTGGAATTTAAATTGTTTTAATAATAACCTAAGAAAATTTCCTAATTGTTAAATAATTTTTACAAAAAATTAACTTTTGTTAACGTTTGAATGGCAGAACAAAAGTTTGTTAATTGGTTATTTTTTGACTGAATCCAATTTTAATTCTGTTAAATCTTTAAAAAATAGATTTATATTAAATTCTTAACTCTATTTACAGGTTAAATATGTAACCTGCTGCTTTGCGATATTGCATCAATAAGAATATCATTGGGTAAATATAAACCAAATCATATCACTTATGAAGAAAATTTTACTCCTAGGGCTTTCGCTATTCCTGTAGGTGCTGTGGCATTTGCACAGGGGCGTAGAGTAACCGGAATAGTAACTTCAGCAGAAGATGGTCAACCAATCCCAGGTGCAACCGTCCTCGTTAAAGGTACTACTGTTGGTACTGCCACAGATCTTGATGGCAAGTATTCGTTAAACATTCCCGATGGTGGAACAGTTTTGGTGATTAGTTTCATTGGAACAACCACTCAAGAAATCAACATTGGTCAAAAATCTGTTATCGATGTAACTTTGCAGCCTGATTTTCAGAGCCTGAGCGAAGTAGTGGTAACATCATATGGAGATCAATCAAAAAGAGAGATTACGGGGGCTATATCATCTGTAAAAGGTGAAATCTTCGAAAATCTTCCAGTTCAATCGTTTGACCGTGCTATGCAAGGTCGAGTTGCTGGTGTTCAAGTGACTTCTACTTCTGGTCAGCCAGGTGGGTATTCTGAATGTTAGAATCCGAGGTGTTGGTTCTATCAACGCCGGTAATGATCCACTTTACATAGTTGATGGTGTCCAGGTAAACAATGGTGGTCTTTCCGGCCAAGGTTCCCAGAACGCACTAGCATCAATCAACCCTAATGACATCGAGTCGATTGAAGTTCTTAAAGACGCAGCCGCTGCTGCAATTTATGGAGCTCAGGCTGCAAATGGTGTTGTTTTGATCAATACTAAAAGAGGTAAGAAAGGTAAATCACAAGTTAAAGTTTCTGTTCAAGAAGGAATTGTTCAGCCAATCAATCTTTATGATGTGATGGACGCCTCCCAATTGGCTGGAATCAAAAGAGTAGCTTACCAAAACCGTGGTTTGGCTACTTCTGGATCAGATGCGACTTATGGTAATCCAGAAGATCCTGAATCTTGAGTCTTATGATTGGCTAGATGCTCTTTATAGAGAAGGTAGACTGAGTGTTTATGATATTTCTGTCTCTGGAGGAGATGAGAAAAACTACATTCTTCCTTTCAGGGTCATATACTAAGCAGGAAGGTCAAATTCAAATGTCGGATTACGATAGAGCTACTGGTAGATTGAATGTTACTCACAGACCTACGAAAAATCTAACTGTATCAGCTAATCTCTCTTTGGCTTTCCAAAACACAAATGGATCAATCGATAGAGGAAATTTTGTAAATGGTCCATTCGTAGCTGGTTTTTCAGCTCGTCCTAATGTTCCAATTTATAATGAGGATGGGACTTTTGCCCCTTATCCATCAAATCACCTGTTTGGATACAATATTGTACAAGGTGTATACGAAGAATTGAGAAGTGGTAAAACAGTACAGACAGTTTCTAACCTGCAGTTGAACTATCAATTTGCTCCATGGTTAAGCTGGACTTCTTACTTTGGACTTGATTTCTCCGACAATGCGGATATCAATAACAGACCATCTACGATTCCGGTGTTTTCTTCTTATGGAGGAGCTTCAACTTTTACAGCTAGAAGAAATACAAACTTAAATACCAACCACAATTTTAATTTCAATAAGAAATTTAACGACGTTCATACTGTGTCCGGTATCTTAGGTTTTGAGTACAAAGGGTCTCAGTCTGATTTGCAAACTGCAACTGGTAGAGGATTCCCAAATCCTACATTGATTTATTTAAATAATGCTGCTACTCCATTCTCAGTAGGTAGTTCATACACTGAATACAAGAGAGCTGGTTTCTTCGGTCAGGCAAAATATGATTATGATGACCGATACACAGCAGACGTTACATTGAGAAGAGATGGTCACTCTAGATTTGGTGAGCAAAACAGATGGGGTACTTTCTATGCAGTTTCTGCAGGATGGAGACTTTCTTCTGAAGCATTCCTTCAGGATGTTACTTGGTTGGACAACTTAAGAGTAAGAGCATCCTACGGGGTAACTGGTAACTCTGATATTGCCAATTTTGCTTCAAGATCTTTAGTAGGGTCTTCAGGACAATATTTAGGTCAAGGAGGATTGACATTGACTCAATTGGGTAATGACCTATTGACTTGGGAAGAAGCAGAATCTATCAACCTCGGTTTAGATGCAACTTTGTTCAATGGAAGAATTATCACAACTGTTGAGTTTTGGAGAAAGAATTCTCAAGCACTTCTATTTAATACCCCTCTTCCTACTGATTCAGGTTTCGGATCAATCACTAGAAACTCAGGAGAAGTAAGAAACCAAGGTATTGATCTTGATGTGCAAACAGTGAACGTTGTAGCAGGGAAATTCCAGTGGAGCACTGGTTTCAATATCACTTTCCTTGAGAATGAATTAATATCACTTTATGATGGTCTAGATCGTATTGGTAACGATTTGATTGTTGGAAAACCTATATCGTTTTTCTATACAAATAAATATTTGGGAGTTAACCCTGCAAATGGTAGAGCGATGTATGATGATGGGACTGGAACTGGGAATTTTACTTATGTGACGGGTCAAAGTACCTTGGACTACAGAGGAAGCGTTTTGCCTTCTAGCTACGGAGGACTTTCTAATACTTTCACTTATGGACCAGTATCACTTGAAGTGTTCTTCCAATACCAGTTCGGGAATTTAGCCACCAACTCAGATTTGTATAATCTTTCCAACTGGGGATCTGGCACGGGTAATATGACAGTAGATCAGTTAGACTATTGGACACAACCAGGCGATATCACAACTGTAGGAAGACCTTATGAAGGCGGTCAAGAACCAGGGACTTCAAATATCAACACATTCTCTACTCGATTAATAAGTGATGGAGGATATATAAGATTGAAGCAAGTGACATTAAACTATACTTTAGGTGCTGCAACTGCAAGTAAAATAGGTATGGCAAGCGCTTCTATATTCGTTCAAGGGTTGAATTTGGCGACTTTTACTAAGTATAACGGAATTGATCCAGAGGCGAACTCTATCGGAAGTACTTACGGAGCATATCCAAATGCACGTCAGATTTCTGCTGGTATCAATCTTAACTTCTAATTAGAAATAGGAATGAAAAATTATATAAAAATCATTGCGCTTGGTTCTGTACTATCTCTGGCATCTTGTTCAGATTTATTGGAAACTGAACCAAGACAAAGTTTAACTCCAGAGTCTGCACTTTCAGACGTGGATGGTTATGAATCACTATTGGCGGCATCTTACGGTGGTGCAAGAGCGTTTGGCGCTTACGGACAGACGTTAATGATTGCACCTGAAATAATGGCTGATAATTTAAGAATTATCGCAAATACAGGTCGATACATTGGTCAGGAAGTAAATGCAGACAGAGCGCATATGTCGCTCTGGGGTAATTATAGTTCAATTAATGAAACAAATATTATCCTTGCAGGTATTGATGATGTTGAAGGGGACGCTACCAGAAAGAATAGAATTAAAGGTGAAGCTCTTTTCTTGAGAGCTTTATATTATTTCGATTTGGCTAAAGTCTATGGCTATGAGCCAGGTAAAGAGGTAGATGGTTGGAATAATTCTGTGATTATCAGAACTGAGCCTACCTTAGGCTTTTCTGATGCAGATTTTAGAGCTAGATCTACCAATAGACAAGTTTATGATCAGATTGAGTCTGACTTGAGTACTGCAATTGGTTTACTTCCATCAGCTGCAAAAGGAACAGCAGGAATTTACAGAGTGACCAAAGGAGCTGCTGAAGCGCTTCTTGCGAGAGTTTATTTGTATGATTCTAAATTTTCTGAAGCTGCCTCAATGGCAACACAAGCGATGGCTACGTTTGGCCTTGGGAATGATGGTACTGGGCTAGCAACACCTGCTAATTATGTGTCAAGCTTTTCTACTTATCCTAATCCTGAATCTCTATTTGAAGTGGAAATCAGATCTGTGGATTGGTCAACAGTAGATGGTGTGAATAACTCCATGTGTACGCTTACAGCTAATGTTTTCAGTAGTGCGCAATTTATTGTAACTGCATCAAACGAATTGCTTGCAGCCTATGAGACAGGAGACGTAAGACGAAATACTTGGACTGAGACTACTCGTTCTGGTGCAACAGGAACAGTTTACAGGTCAAACAAATGGTTAGGTACTAAGGGTGATTTTCTTGAAAATCTACCGATTATTAGAGCTGCAGAGCTTTACCTAATCAGAGCTGAGGCTAGATTTAGAACTAGTGATGCTGCCGGATCGCGATCAGATTTGAATGCTCTTAGAACTAACAGAGGATTGCCTGCAGTCGATGGCGGATTGTCTGGAGATGCATTGTTTAATCAGATTATGACTGAAAGAAGACTTGAATTTGCAGTAGAAGGTCATAGATGGTTCGATCTAAAAAGAAATGGCCTTACCATTACTAAGCATGGTGACAATGAGCCAGTTCCTTATTCGGATTATAGACTTCTTGCCCCACTTCCTCAGGATCAGGTACAATTAAATGAGCTGTTGGTAGATAACCCAGGTTATAACTAAAACCGGAAAAAATAATGAAAAGCAATAAAATATATATATTTCTAGCAATGCTCGTCGCTACGCTGACGACCACTGCTTGTTTTGATGATCAGGGTGTTGATACCTTCTTTGATGGAAATCAGGTTGAGTTCAACGCTGCAAATCTTCCTAATGGATTGACTCAATCCTTTGTGAGATTGAATTCTTCGCAAACAGATGTGTTGAATGTTCAAATCAACAGAGTTTCTACTTCAGGTAGTGCTGCAATTACAGTTAATATAGAGGCAGATCCTACTTCAACAGCAGTTGAAGGTGTTCATTATAGATTGGATTCCAAATCTATAACAATTGGTTCTGGTGAGTTTGTTTCTAACTTACCAGTCACCGTGTTAACAGGGAATATTGATCCATCTGAGACACCTGATTTGATTTTGAACATCACTAGCGCTACTGGTGCAGAAGTTTCTTCCAATTATGGTTCTTTGACTGTAGCTATTCGTGTTATCTGTCCTTCAGATTTAGCTGGTACTTACTCTGTTTTCTGGGAGCAACTCCAACTCGGAGATGGAGCTGGTGGTGCAGATCAAACAACTACAGATTTTGTTATAGCTTCCGCTAGCACGATGTCGTTTGGAGTTGCAGGTACCGGTTTGTACAATATGGACGATATGTCTTTTGGAATGTACCCTGGCCTTTATAATGATTCAAAGCCAACTGGATCTATCCGAGATAACTGCGATGTCCTAACAGGTTCTGCATCTAATGCAGATAGATTTGGTGATCCTTTCACTATCTCTGGTGTAGTAAATGAGGATGGTACTATTACCATTATTTGGTCAAATACTTGGGGAGATGGTGGTACAGTAGTCCTTACCAAAGTCTAGAATCTCTTTTAATTCATAATAAAGGGGGCTTTTTAGCCCCCTTTTTTTTAAACTTTAATTAGTTCTAAAACGTTGATAAACTGGTTTATGGATAATAGATTGATGAGATCAATACTTGTAGTTTTACTATTGGGTTTAAGCATTGCGTTAGTTAAAGCCCAACAGTTTGTCAATTCTCCTTCTCTTTTGGAGGAAAGGGATGTTATATCAAAGGATTTCAATTTGAATTTCCCTTCTTTTTATCTCAAAAAAGAAGCTATAAAACAAAAAGCTAATCAATTAGGAATTCCCTATCTACTTAAATTACAAGATGGGCAAGTAGCTGAGCTTAATTATTTTGACGAAAGCAATGCGCCCGTATATTACACTACGTTTAACACTCGGGCTGCAATCACTACTTCTACCAATGCTCTTCAGCAAGGAGGGAGTCTGGCACTGAATCTTACGGGAAAAGGGATGACTGTTGGGATATATGATCAGACACGACCAAAAGCTAACCATGTTGAATTCCAGGATCGACTTACACAGGTTGATGGTTCTACCGAGGTAATTAGTAACCATGCAACACACGTTGCGGGTACAATAATGGCAGCTGGAATCAATGCAAATGCAAAGGGCATGGCTAATGAAAGTACTGGTTGGGCTTTTAACTGGGAAAGTGATCTCTCTAAAATGAATTTGAATGCCTATGATCCGATTACTCAAACCGACGGACATTTAGTTTCTAATCATTCCTATGGAATAGTGGTGGGGTGGTATCGAAATGCAAGTAATGCTTGGGTTTGGTCAGGAAACGCAGCAGTCGATCCTGATGAGGATTACCGATTTGGTTTTTATTCTTCTAAAAGTAGAGGTATAGACGAATTGGCTTTTGCTAAGCCCTATTATACGATTGTTTGGGCTGCTGGTAATGATAGATCTGACTCTGGTGATGGAACAAGAGATCCTGATGGACCCGATGACACAATTGGACCAGAAGGGGTTGCTAAAAACGTAATAACGGTAGGTGCGGTAAGTAATATTAATGAATATACAGGACCTCAGGATGTTGCAATAAGTAGTTTTTCTAGCGTTGGACCAGTAGATGACGGCAGAATAAAACCAGATGTAGTGGGCATGGGGGTAAGTGTATTTAGTTCGGCTATAGCTGATGGCGGTGCGACAGATTCTTATGCTTCCCTCAGCGGTACATCAATGGCATCACCAAATGTTACAGGTTCACTCCTGTTGCTCCAGCAATTATTTGCTCAACGAAACGCAGGCAGATATATGTGGGCATCTACCTTAAAAGCCCTCATGATAAATACTACGAAAGAGGCTGGTAATAACCCTGGTCCAGATTACGTATATGGATGGGGGCTGCTAAATACAAAAGGGGCTGCGGAAATTATACTAAATGAGAATGGAAGTTCAGATGTGATTCGTGAAGAAAATCTTACTCAGGGAGCTGTTTTCGAAAATGAATTTGTATCAGATGGGATTCAACCAATTCGGATCACGATTGCTTGGACAGATCCTGCAGGGAACCCAGCTTCGCCGTCATTAAATCCTCAAAAATTGATGTTGGTAAATGATTTGGATTTAAGAATCATAGATGAAGAGGGCAAAACCTTTTTTCCTTACACACTTAACCCTGCTGTGAGACTTTCTGCTATTGCAGAAACAGATAAGGACAATTTTAGAGATAATGTCGAGCAAATTTATATTCCCAACCCAAAGCCACAACGCTATAAAGTAATTGTTACCCATAAAGGAGAATTGATAAACGGAATTCAGGATTTCTCTATGGTAATGAAAGCAGGTACCTCGGATGGGGCTTCTGAGACATTGTATTGGATAGGTAATTCCGGAGGAGATTGGAATAATCCATCTAACTGGTCATCCACTGCCAATGGTTCTACTGCTAATAAGATTCCTTCTTTAGGAACAAGAGTGGTTTTTGAAGGCGCTTCTGCCAGTCCCCTTGTGGTCAATTTCCCTGTTGATGCCAATGCGTTTAGTGTAAACCTATTTGGTAGCCAATCAGTATCAATGAATTTGAATGGAAATGATATCGTGGTTTCTAATGGTTTTAGAGTTAGTAATCAACTTACCGAAATTAGAAACGGTAAAATTGTTTTTATTAACCCTACTATAAATGAGCAGCTAGTTGAGTTAGGTAAAACACTATTTGAAAATGTTGAATTAAATTTCGAATCTGGTAATTGGCAGTTGTTGCAGGCTGAAAATCTAGATAAGGTATCAATTTCAAATGCGAATCTTACAGTATCAATACCGCGATTGAGTTTAAACTCCCTTTCGTTGACTTCCTCTTCGGAACTTTCGGGGGATTTCGAGCAAATAGAATTTAAAACTAGCGTCTTGATCGCTAATAATTCCATTCTTAAAGAAGGAGTTGATTTGGAGTTTAGCGGGGAAAGCGGTCTCTTTGAAAATACCTCTTCAAGGGATTTCGCTAACCTAGTAATAAGTTCGGGTGTTTTGAATGTTTCTTCAGACGGCTTCCAGAATTTAGAAATTCAGAATGGTAAAATGATTCAAACTGCAGCTTCCCTTGAGTTGGAAGATTTGAAACTTGGTGCAGGTTCTCAGTTGGACTTGAATCAGTCTGGCGAAATTTCTGTGTTGAATACGATAACAGTTGATGCAACTTCTACTGCTAATGCTGAAATAACAGCCACAGATAAAGGAACGATTGTTCACGATGAATACAGAAAATATTGCTTTGAGAACCTCAATATATCTAATGTAGACCTAGAGGGAGCTTCAATTATTAATCTTGGTAGCAATGCCTCACTTTCAAATTCGGATGGATGGCTAGCACAAAATTGCGAGGATGTTTTGTTTGCCAACTTTATAAGTAACTACACGTGTGTAGGCGCTGCATCTGAATTTAAGAATCTTAGTGAAGGGTCAATTTCAGAATATTTATGGGATTTCGGAGGACTAGGTTCTTCTACTAATGCTAATCCTATATTCGTTTTTGAGCAGCCTGGAGATTATTTGGTTACATTGACTATTACAAATGATTCTGGATCAACAGAATTTGATCAATTAGTAACTGTAGTCGAAAATGATTTGCTTAAGCCGAATATTGTTGCAAATGGCAATGTTCTTACCTCTCAGCAGTCCGGGTCCTCTTATCAATGGTATCTCAATGAAGTTAAACTAGAAGGAGCTACAAATAGATCCATTCAAGCTTCGGGAGATGGCCGTTATCAGGTTGCAATCTTTGACGATGATTGTAATAGGATCTCTGAACCAACTGTCATTTCTGCAATTCCTGATAATGAGTCAGAATTAAGTCGGTTTGGAGTGTTTATTGGGCCAATTCCTACATCGGATAAATTGAGTATAAACATTTCTAATAACTATAGAGGTAATGTTGAAGTGCAGCTTATTGATCTTACAGGCCGAATCTACCTTTCGCAAAGTGCCATTAAATCTGACGATGAATTGAATTTTGAACTCTTAATGACTGGTCCATCGGGATTATATATCCTGAAGATTAACACAAATAATTTGACACTAAATAAAAAAGTAATTAAAAACTAATGAAAAATATCCTACTGGTTGCAACCCTTTTTTGTTCCCATTTTGCAGTAGCACAAATATCCAATATTAATATGAATGGAGCTCCCGCTCGGTTAAATTCTTACACCGATATAGATGGTTCTCCTTACCTTTTCGACGATTGGTCAACGGCTGATATAGGCTTTACCAATGCAGGGCTTAAAGAAAAGGTTTCATATAGGTTTAACATTCATGACAATGAATTAGAAGTTATCAACGAAGCTGGTAATAAAATTTATCTGAATAAAGATTATGTGGAATATGCAATCCTTACTAGGCCTTCTATTCAATTGACAAATAATAACACTGGAATGCTAACCAGTTTGTTGGTGAAAAAAGGCTTTGACTTTGTCCCTAACCTTGGGCCAAAAGATCTAGTGAATGTGATTGCTGAGGGGAAAAACTATACGTTGATAAGGAGATTTTATTCGGACTTAGTGACACCACCTAAAAACAGCTATGCTGTGACAGCTGGTAGAATGTTTGTGTTTGAAGAGAGTTTTTACTTAATAGATTCTGAGGAGAACGTCCAGAGTGTTCGGGATAACACAAGAAATATTCTCAAAGCTTTAAATGAAAAAGATCAGGATATAGGAAAGGAAATAGTGAAGAAAAATGATCTAAACCTAAGTAGAGAAGATCATTTGACCATATTCTTTCAAAAACTCAACGAATTATAAGCAAGATTCACTAGAAAAGCCCGCTACCAAACGGGCTTTTCTTTTGGTGTTCAGGGGCTAGTCTTTCGAATAATATCTACTTTTTGGCTAACTTCGCCCCGAATTTCAAAATGCTATGATTTACGTTTGTAGAAAAGAACATTTCAATGCCGCCCACAAACTTTGGAATCCGAAGTGGTCAGATGAAAGAAATGTGGAGGTATTTGGGCCTTGCGCCAATGTTAACTGGCATGGTCATAATTTTGAGTTGATCGTGATGGTGAAGGGCTTGCCAGATCCAGATACGGGGTTTGTGGTGGATCTAAAAAAATTGAGTACCATAATCAGAAATTTGGTGATTGAGAAGGTAGATCACAAGAACCTAAATGTGGACGTCGATTTTATGCAAGGCAAATTGGCGAGTTGTGAAAATCTTATCATGGAGTTTTGGAAGATACTTGAGCCAGCCGTGAAAGAAATTACTTCGCACGGGGGACTACATAAACTTACTCTTTACGAGACTCCAAGGAATTTTGTGGAGTACTTTGGAGAGTGACAATTTTGTGAATTGTAAGTAGTAAGTTGTAATTTTTGTATTGTTTTCATTAAACTTTATAAATTATGGCTTACGTAAATTTTTATTTTGAACTTGATGTTTACAAATTGTCAAGGCAATTAGCGAAGGATGTTTATAGGATATCCAAGCATTTTCCCGTAGAGGAAAAGTTTTCTTTGACTGATCAGATAAGAAGATCTTCTAGATCGGTAGGTGCTCAAATTGCGGAAAGCTAGGCTAAAAGGAGGTATATAAATCATTTTATAGCTAAGCTGACCGATTCAGATGCAGAGCAGTACGAAACTCAACATTGGATTGAAGTTGCATTTGATTGTGAACTTGTCAATGATCAGGAAAGAGAATTAATTGTTAAATCCTGTGAAGTCATTAACCAAAAGCTAAATGCGATGATGTCTAAAGCGTCTTTGTTCTGCACGATAGGGAGGAAGTGATCTTTTGTTTTTCTCCAACTACATACTTTACAAAATATTAATTGTAACACACTACTAACCACTTACGGCTCACGACTTACAAACTTCACATTTGACTAGAACTAAAAAAATCTACATCATCTCTGGCGAGCGCTCTGGAGATCTTCATGCCTCTAATTTGGTTCGATCTCTTTTTGAGTATAATCCAAACTTAACTGTACGTGGGATGGGGGGTAGTTATTCCAAGGAGGCTGGTATAGACTTGGCTGTAGATTACGCCCAAGTAGCGTTGATGGGGTTTTTGGAAGTGGTTTTAGGATTTCGCAAAGTCTTGAAATACCTCAAGTTAGTTAAACGTGATATTTTGTCATTTAAACCTGATGCTATCATTTTGGTTGACTATGGAGGTTTCAATATGAAGATCGCTTCATTTGCCAAAGAACACGGCATTCCTGTGCATTATTATATTCCACCAAAAGTCTGGGCTTGGAACCAAAAGAGAGCATTAAAGCTAAAGGCAAATACAGATCATATTTATTCTATCTTACCTTTTGAGGCTACATTCTTTGAAAAATTCGATTTGAAGGTTCACTATGTAGGGAATCCTCTTTTGGATGAGATTTCTAAGTTTACTCCTCATGAATTCTTCTTCCAAAAGAATGAATTGAGCTACCAGCCAATCATAGCTTTATTACCTGGAAGCAGGGCTCAAGAGATCAATGCTATGCTAGATCGGATGGTTGCTTTGGTTCAAGAGTTTCCAAATGCCCAATTTGTAATAGCAGGAGTGGGAGACCTAGGTTCGGGTATATACCAGCGGGGAATTGATGCTGGTATTCACGTAATTTTTGATCAAACCTATGATTTGTTATCACACGCAATTGCCGCAGTCGTAACATCCGGAACAGCTACGTTGGAAACAGCCTTGTTTAGAGTTCCTCAAATAGTGGTTTACCGTACCAGTGCTGTATCTTATGCAATAGCCAAAAATCTGATTCGTGTCCCATATATTTCATTGGTTAACCTAATTGCCGATAAATTAGTGGTGAAGGAACTTATCCAGAATGATTTTTCAGTTCTTAACCTTAAGGCAGAACTGGGGCAGATTTTAGGAAATCAAGTTTACAAAGGTTATATGCTTCAGGGATATGACTTGATCAAAGAAAGGATAGGGGGAAATAGCGCCTCTGATACTACAGCTAGGCTCATTCTAAAAAGTTTGGATTAAAAACAAACCCTGCTTCAGTGAAGCAGGGTTTGTTTTTTATGCTACTTGAAGTCGCTTAAACTTCGATTTATCAAATTTTTCATGTGCATATTTTGCATCTATAATCAATTCCTTGATCGAATCATCTGAAGGAATGTCATACATGGCATCTGTAATGATTGCTTCACATATCGATCTCAAACCTCTAGCGCCTAGATTGAATTCTACGGCTTTTTCTACAATAAAATCAACCCCACTTTCTTCAAACGTGACCGTAACTCCCTCGTAGTTAAGTAGCTTTGCATATTGTTTTACCAATGCATTCTTTGGCTCTGTAAGAATTCTTTTCAAAGCGTCCGCATGTAGTGGGTCTAAATGAGTCAATACAGGAAGTCGTCCTATTAGTTCTGGAATCAAACCAAAAGCTTTCAAATCCTGAGCAGTTACGTATTGCAAAAGGTTCTCACGATCTGCAACGGCATCTGCAGCAGCTTTGCTGAAACCCATTGGCTGAGTGTTTAACCTCTTCCCAATATGTCTAGCAATACCATCGAATGCTCCACCACAAATAAAGAGAATGTTTTCAGTGTTTACTGCGATCATTTTCTGGTCAGGATGCTTGCGACCTCCTTGTGGTGGGACGTTTACAATTGTTCCTTCCAATAACTTTAGCATGGCCTGCTGGACGCCTTCCCCGCTCACATCTCTTGTGATTGACGGGTTGTCGGATTTCCTAGCGATTTTATCCAACTCATCTATGTAAACGATTCCTCTTTCAGCAGCTTCAACATTGTAGTCTGCTGCTTGCAGTAATCTCGTTAAGATACTTTCCACATCTTCCCCTACATAGCCTGCTTCAGTCAAAACCGTCGCATCAGCAATACAGAAAGGAACCTCCAAAGTTTTGGCAAGTGTTTTAGCGAGGTAAGTTTTACCTGTACCCGTATCACCTACCATGATAATGTTTGATTTTTCAATCTTTACATCATCATTTTCATCCTTCTGGAAAAGTCGCTTGTAATGATTGTACACAGCAACTGTCAGTACTTTCTTAGCATCTTCCTGCCCAATTACATATTGGTCCAGATAACTAGTCAGCTCTTTCGGCTTTTTAAGTTTGATTTTTGGTTTTGTTCCGTCAGGTTTCTTGGCTTTGTCTTCTTCGCCAAGGATCATGTGAGCTTGATCAATACAGAAATTACAAATGTGCGCAGATATACCCGACACCATTAGATCTACATCTTTCTTATTTCTACCACAAAATGAGCAGGTAACTTGAGCCATTATTTTGGTTTTTTAACTAATACTTCATCAATAAGACCGTAAGCTTTTGCTTCAGGAGCTTTCATCCAATAATCTCTTTCCGAATCTTTTTCGATCTGTTCTGGGGTTTTACCAGTATGCTCTGAAAGAATTCCATACAATTCTTCGCGCATGGAGAGAATAAGTTTCAAAGAAATCTCCATATCTGTAGACTTGCCTTGCATTCCTCCGGAAGGCTGGTGAATCATTACTCTAGAATGTTTCAGTGCTGATCTTTTTCCTGCGGCCCCACCTGCAAGTAATACAGCTCCCATGGAAGCGGCTATGCCAGTACAGATAGTAGCTACGTCAGGATTGATAAATTGCATTGTGTCATAGATGCCTAGACCGGCAGTCACTGATCCTCCTGGACTATTTACATAAAGTAACACATCTTTCTTAGAATCCACTGATTCTAGGAAAAGGAGTTGAGCTACAATAATATTCGCAATGTGATCATCTACTCCTGTTCCAAGGAAAATGATACGGTCCATGATCAATCTAGAGAAAACGTCAATCTCTCTGAAATTCTGAGGACGCTCTTCGATTACAGAGCGGGTCATGTTTTCAATATGTTGAGTGTACTGGTCAAATGCAGTACCACTTACGCCTTGATTGTGAATAGCGTATTTACGGAATTCTTCTTTGTTGATCATCTTTCGAGTTTGTTGTGGTAAACAAAAATAAAAAAAGCCCTTGAATAAGAGCTTTTTTATGATGATTTAAGCGAATTACTTATCTAAAAGTTCCTTAAACTCGTCAATAGTGATATCCTTTTCTTTTACACTTATTTTATCAAGGGCAAAAGCAAGGACTTTTTCATTCTGAATAGAAGTAAGCATATTCATATAGTTCTGACCTTCTTCACCTTTCAGGTAATTGTCTACAAACATATCCATGCTGTCTTCCATTTGAGCGCCAAGACCTGAAGCTGCGAATTGCTCACGAACCATCTGCTTGGTTTTCTCGATCACTTCTTCGTGCTCAGCTTTGATTTCGTTTTTCGTAGCAAGTTCATTAGAGATCAAAGACCAAGTTAGTTGCTTTGCATAGATAGGGAATTCCTTCTCTACATCTGCCTCGGTTACTTTGCCATCATTTGCGATCAAAAGCCATTCTTTCAGGAAAGTCTCTGGCAAATCTACTTTCGCCGCATCAGTCAATACCTTCTTTAATTCCTCTTCAGTAAATACTTTGGACTCTTTGTCATAATTAGCCTGAAGTGTCTCACGAACTTTTGTGATAAATTCTTCTTCAGAAGAAACCTGGTCAGGACCGAAGATCTTATCGAAGAATTCTTGGTTCATTTCTGCAGTCTCTTTTCTATTGATGTTTTTCACAGTCAATGTGAATGATCCTTCTAGATCAGCTGACTCCTCTTCGCTTAATCCGAATGCTTCTTCCCACTGACCTTTTTTCACATCTTTAGCTTCAAATTCAACTACAGCTTCTTTACTTACACCGATGAATTTACCAGCAAGCTTTTTAGTGATTTTAGTCAAATCCAAAGAAACAGTTTTTTCAAACGTTCCTTCAGTAGCTTTTAGGTCACCATAGATGTGGTCACCTTCTTCGCTTACCTCTGGGTTGGTGCTATTACCGTATTGAGACTTTAAGTTGTCAAGGGTTTCATTGATCAACTTATCGTCTACTTTGATGGAGTATTTTGTTGCTTTGATTTTAGAATCAAGCGTAAGTTCTACCGATTCAACGAATCCGATTTTGTAATCAAATTCAAAATCCTTTTGAGTTTTCCAGTCTATCGTGCCTTGATCCTGAGGAAGAGGATCGCCCAAGATTTTGAAAGTTTGTTCTTTCAAATAAGTATTCAGGGACTCACTAAGGATGGAGTTGATCTCTTCTACCAGTACAGAAGTGCCGTACATGTTTTTCACCATAGATATAGGAGCCTTTCCAGGTCTGAATCCTTTGATGTTAGATTTTTTGGCAAAGTCCTTAAGTTTTGCGTCAACCTTAGGTTGGTAATCTGCTTCGTTTAATTTAATTTTAATTAAAGCTTGATTTGCTGAATGCTTGTCTTGTGTGATTTCCAAAGCTCAAAATTTAATAATGAAGATTAACTAAAAACCCCCAATCCCTTTCCTGTAGTTGAAGACAGTTGAGTGATTGAGGGTTCGGTATTTTGTGCGGATAGAGGGACTCGAACCCCCATGCCTCGCGGCGCTAGATCCTAAGTCTAGTGCGTCTACCAATTTCGCCACATCCGCAATACGTACAAATCAGAATAGAATAAAGTTTCCAAATCCAATTGTGGATGCAAATGTAGGCACTATTAAATAAAATGCAATAGCATTCAAAAAAAAATATTTATCATTTGATACAAAATGAGTCTCTGTACATTTTTGTATTAAATTCCTCCTGTATGATTGAAGTCGACATAGAAGTAGAAAGAAAAGAAATACTCAAACGCTACCGTAGGCTATTGAGACAGGCTAAGCCTATTCTAAAACCAGGTGATGCCAAACTGATAAAAAGGGCCTTTAACGTTTCCCTAGAAGCGCACAAAGATATGCGCCGTAAATCTGGCGAGCCTTATATCTACCATCCTTTGGAAGTAGCCTTGGTTTGTGTGGAAGAAATAGGATTGGGTACTACCTCAATTGTAGCTGCTTTACTTCACGACGTTGTAGAAGATACCGAGTGGGAGTTGGAGGATATAGAGCGGGAGTTTGGCTATAAGGTAATGACTATTATTGACGGCTTAACTAAGATTGCTGGAGTATTCGAGTCTGGGAGTTCTCAGCAGGCGGAAAATTTCCGTAAAATGCTGCTTACTCTTTCGGATGATGTACGTGTAATTTTGATAAAGCTTGCAGATAGGCTGAATAATATGCGGACGCTGGCAAGCATGCCACGGCATAAGCAGCTTAAGATTGCCTCTGAGACGATGTACCTCTATGCCCCGTTAGCTCACCGATTAGGGCTTTATACCATTAAATCTGAATTGGAAGATTTGTATCTGAAATACACAGATACCGCCACTTACAAAGAAATTGTCTTTAAAATCAATGAATCCAAATCTTATCGAAATAAGTTTATTAGGAGCTTTATTCTACCAATTGAAGAAGAATTGAATAGAACTGGGTTAGATTTTACCATCAAAGGCAGGCCAAAATCTGTTTTCTCTATCTACAATAAGATGAAAAAGCAGGGGATTCCTTTTGAGGAAGTGTATGATCTTTTCGCAATACGGATTATTCTAGACAGCGATCTAGATAGTGAGAAGGCCGATTGCTGGCAGGTTTATTCTATAGTCACAGATTTTTATCGACCCAACCCGGATAGACTTCGGGACTGGATCAGTACGCCGCGTTCGAATGGTTATGAATCATTGCACACCACAGTTATGAGTGGTACAGGTCAATGGGTAGAAGTGCAGATTCGTACCGAGCGAATGGACGAAATAGCTGAGCGTGGCTATGCTGCACATTGGAAATATAAGGACAAAGAAAACTCGAAAGGCCCATCTGGACTAGACGATTGGATCACTCAGGTAAGAGGCTTGCTGGAGTCCAATGACGGGAATGCCATAGAATTCATGGATGATTTTCGCGGAAATCTTTTCCATGATGAAGTATTCGTATTTACACCGAAAGGTGATTTAAAGGTTCTCCCATTTGGATCAACTGCATTGGATTTTGCTTTTGAGATCCATACTGAAGTAGGAGCGAAGTGCATAGGGGCAAAAGTTAATCAACGCCTTGTCCCTATTTCCCACAAGCTGAAAAATGGCGATCAAGTAGAAATACTTACCTCCAACAAGCAAAAGCCTACAGAGGATTGGCTTAATAATGTTGTCACTACCCGGGCAAAAGCTAAAATTAAAGATGCGCTCCGAGAGGATAAAAAGTCTGCAATTTTGGACGGAAAAGAAATAGTTCAGCGAAAAATGAAGCAGATGAAGATGGAATTCAATTCTGAGTCTGTGGAAAAGCTTCGGGCATATTTTGAACTTAAAACTGCCAATGAATTTTATTTCAGAGTGGGAATAGGGGCCATTGACCCAACTTCGATTAAATCATTCAAGGATTTTAAAGCAACCCAGAAACTCCAGAACAAGTCTACACAGGAAAAAGTAAGAGACGAGTCGTCTTTTACCAAAGAAATAAAAAGTCTTAAAGGACCAGACCATGATCAGTTGCTGATAGGTGAGGATATGGATGTAGTCGATTACATTTTGGCCAAATGCTGTAATCCTATCCCTGGAGATGATGTTTTTGGTTTTGTGACTGTAAATGAGGGGATCAAAATCCATCGTACATCATGTCCAAATGCACTCGAACTACTTTCTAATCATGGAAATCGTGTGATAAAGGCTAGATGGACAAGTCAAAAAGAAATAGCATTTTTGGCAGGATTGAGAATTCTAGGTACTGATAGAGTAGGCCTAATCAATGATGTGACAAAAGTGATTTCAAATGAACTGAAAGTAAATATGCGTTCCATCACAGTGGATTCAGATGCAGGCATTTTTGAAGGTACGATTAAGTTGTATGTGCATAGTACTGAGCACTTAGACAAGCTTATCGAAAATTTGGTCGACGTTGATGGAATATTAAAGGTTTCAAGGTTTGATTGATCCAATGAATCTTTTCTTACTTACAAAAGTTATATTTGAAAAAATACCCAGCAAATGGCTTTGAATGCAACCCACTTCGAAGAGGTAAAGAAGATATTTACAGCTTATCTTGAAACTAAAAAACTCAGAAAGACACCTGAGCGATATGCTATCCTCGAAGAAATTTACTCCCGAACCGGACATTTTGATGTAGAGTCTTTATACATCAGCATGAAAAACAAAAATTACCGAGTTAGTAGGGCTACTGTTTATAATACGTTAGATCTATTAGTCGAGTGCGACTTGGTTACCAAACATCAATTTGGTCAAAATCTAGCGCAGTTTGAAAAGTCTTATGGTTACAAGCAGCACGATCATTTAATATGTACTGATTGTAATAAGGTGTTGGAGTTTTGCGACCCTAGAATTCAAAATATACAAAATACGGTTGGAGAAATTTTGAATTTTAAGGTGCTTCACCACTCTCTAATTTTGTATGGTAATTGTACTAAAGAGATTTGTGAGAATAGAAAAGTGGAAATTACTTAAAATCAGGTATGTCCCACGCATTACCGGTAGAGATGTATTTTTTTCGCTGAGAATCCAAATGACCTTTAATAGACTAATTGTAACCCTATGAAGTTGACTTATAATACAAGCAAAGATGAAACAGCAAATTACCTTTTTATTCAAGGTGATTTGATAGGCGACGAAGTAGGCCCCCAGTTGGTTGAAGTCGTTTCGGATGCAATAGAAGACGGTGCGAAAAAATTTGTGGTTGACCTAAGTGAAGTACGTTACATCAGTTCCAGCGGGATTGGCCTTTTGATCACCATGCTTACTAAAATGAGAAATAAAGACGGAGAAGTATATCTAACGGCTCCTTCTGATCATGTGAAAAAATTGCTGATTATCACTAAACTGAATAATATTTTTACAGTTTTTGATTCAATTGATGAGTTTAAAAAGAAGATGTAGTTCCTTTTATTGTCTATTAATTATTTCTTTTTCCTGTTCTGAGAAGCCAATCTCGGAACAAGGCTATGTATTGGAGGTTTCTGACCGCAAAGAGTTTTTTATAGGGGATGGAGGCCTTACTTCTGACGGATATCATATGGTTTTTCTTGATTCCTCTAAAACCAAGGGTACTATTTATAATAGAATTGCCCATTCATTGGACAGTATTTTTATTTGTGCTGATTCAGCTTGGTCTCAGGATGGTGATATTATGGAAACCGAGGGGCCTTCTGGGGTAGGTACAGTATTTACCTATTTTAGTACACCAAAATTTAATGTTTTCATTAATAGCCAGCAATTTTTCAGACAGAAGATTCAAACCGAGGAGGTGTCTAGTAAATTTTTACAAGAATATGGGGTTTTTGGAGATTTGGAATACCCTGCCTTAGCTATTTCTGGAGGATCTCGGGAATTAACCGGGTTGGATAGAAATGATAATATTGGATATTTTATCTATTATTATGAAAACCGAATCAAGGTAATTGGATATAGTGTAGATCAAGATTCCATGTTTAATCTGCCAGTGGCCTTAGACTCGTCTCGTTATTATAATACTAGGTTTAATGTTAAATGGAAAGGCTTGACATTAGGAGGGGGCGATGAACCGCAACTGAGCGTTTTTAGGAATAAACTAGTGGTGAGCTATCCTAGTTTTAGTGATATTTTAATTTATGATTTAAATTCAGGTTTACACCATACATATACTTTCGAATCCAAGTTTTTTCCATCTCAAAAAAGAAGACCCGAAAACTATAAAGACGAAGTTGATTCTGGAGAGTTATTATGGGAATGGCAAGAAGCTTGGCGCAATCAAGTTAGATTCGGATCGATTAGTTTCATTGAAGATCTCAATGTTTATGTCAGGGCTGTTAAAGGGGAAGGAAAGAAGGATGCGTTGCTTTTTTTGGAAGTTTTTGATTCAAATTTTAAAAAGGTAGGAGAGCTAAATTTGTCAGAAATTAATCAGGATTTATCGACCACTTTCATAAATACCAAATATGGTTTGATGTTTAGTGCCAAAGATCAGCCAGAAGAAGATGTCATGTATTATTACTATGTCAATCTGAAAGAAGAGAAATAATTACCACCTTTCTCTTGGTTTTGTATGGGCTTATCGCAAATTTCACGCTTCAAAAAGTCAAGTGTAACAGATAAGACCGCACATCAAATGAAGATGGATGTACTTCTAGGTCTCCAGTGGGGAGATGAAGGAAAAGGAAAAATAGTAGACGTATTAGCGCCAGAGTATGAAATTGTAGCCCGTTTCCAAGGAGGCCCGAATGCTGGGCATACCTTAGAATTTGACGGAATTAAGCACGTTTTACATCAGATCCCTTCTGGGATTTTTCGCTCACAGATACTTAATATTATAGGAAATGGTGTCGTTCTAGACCCAATTGTCCTCAAAAGAGAAATCGATGGATTAGGTAAATTCTCCATCGATTACATGAAAAATCTAGTGATCTCTAAAAAAGCTACGATTATCATTCCTACACATAAACTGCTGGATGCAGCTTTGGAGCAGTCCAAAGGAGATAAGAAAATCGGATCTACTCTTAAAGGTATTGGACCAACTTATCAGGATAAGATTGGAAGAACCGCGCTTCGTGTTGGGGATATCCTTAGCCCTGATTTCAAAGAGAAGTACGAAGCTCTAGTTGCTAAGCATAAAACTACGCTTTCATTCTACAGCCATCCTTTGGATGAATTACCAGGAATGGAAGAGCAATTCTTCGCTGCAGTTGAGTTTTTCAAAACTTTAAATCTAATCGATAGCGAATATGTGGTAAACGAAGCTCTGGATTCCAAAAAAAGAATTCTAGCCGAAGGTGCCCAAGGTTCCTTATTGGATGTTGACTTCGGTAGCTATCCATTTGTGACAAGTAGCAGTACTATGGCTGCTGGTGCTTGTACTGGATTAGGTGTTGCTCCATCCAAAATCGGTGAAGTTTTCGGGATATTCAAAGCATACTGCACCCGTGTTGGAAGTGGACCATTCCCTACCGAGCTGTTTGATCAGGATGGTGAGGACATGAGAAAAGAAGGGAATGAATTTGGAAGTACGACCGGCCGTCCAAGAAGATGCGGATGGCTAGACTTGCCGGCACTTCGCTATTCAATTATGATCAATGGAGTTACTCAGCTATTCATGATGAAAGGTGACGTGTTGAATATCTTTAAGGAAATCAAAGTTTGTACTCATTATGTACTTCCTTCAGGAGAGAAAATTGATAAACTAAGTTTTGAGATTACAGAGCAGGATGTTTCTCCGGTTTACAAAACGATGAAAGGATGGAATTGCTCCTTAGAGAATATTCATTCTTATGAGAACTTCCCTGCAGAATTGAAAGAATACGTAGAATATTTGGAAGCAGAATTGAATGTTCCGATCAAACTGGTATCCGTAGGCCCAGATCGTACCCAGACAATCATGCGATAATCCAAGCGACATTAAATTCTAAGCCCTTGATATTTAAATCAAGGGCTTTTTTATTTCTATGCGTTTAAAGTGTATTTTGGCTCACCCATTAAACCTGCCGTAGAATTGAGACTTACATTTTTTCTAGTTGCCTTTCTCTTGTTAACCGTTGAAACTTTTTCGCAAGTTGGATTTCCTTATTGTGAAACGTTTGCAGACCAGGAGTCATTAGGTGCAGAAACTGTTTTCGGAGGCAGTGCGAAATTGGTAGATGGAGTGCTCCGGCTGACAGAAGCACAACTAGAGCAAACCGGATACATCTATATAGATATCCCTTTTTCGCCAGCATATGGAATAAAATCATCTTTTGAATACTTTATGTATGGTGGGACTGGAGCTGATGGTCTCACTGTATTTCTATTTGACGCAGATGTGCAAAACTTTAAGCCCGGGGGATTCGGAGGATCTTTTGGCTACGCCCAGAGAAACAGCACGCCAGGTATGACCGGTGGTTATTTAGGGATTGGTTTTGATAGTTTCGGGAACTTCAGCAATTCCTCTGAAAGTAAAATTGGGGGATTTCCAGGACCATCAAATAGACTTTATCCTAATAGTATTTCTCTAAGAAAAAATGGGTCAGGTCTTAATGGCTATGAATTTGTGGCTGGGAAAATGACTTTGGACCCCCCAACTGGCCCGCTTGGATTGTCACTAGAGGTAGATTATCAATTTCCGCTCAGCTCTGGGGGACAAGGCACCAGCAGGGTGACTGACCCTGCTTTGCCAGGCTATCGTAAAGTGTTTTTTGAATTAGAACCGGACCCAAATGGGGTTGGCTACCTGCTCAAACTGGAAATGGTGGTTACTACCATTGCAAATGAGCCAAGGACCATCACTATTTTCCCAGGCATTCCATTTCCTTATGAGGCTCCGAAAAACTTAAAAATTGGATTTGCTGCATCAACAGGAGGAGAAACTAATATTCATGAGATAAGAAATCTGGTTGTCGAAGTTTCCAATGATGAAGGCTTGCAAAATCCTTCAGGAGTTGATTTTTCTGATTTTGCCTCCTGTGAAGGACAGGAAAACACTTATTACATAACCGATGAAGAGGTGGTTTTACCAAATGAGAATAGTGAAATAAGATGTCTGCAGTTTTATGCATCGCTAGAAGATATTGAAGGGGAAAGTGAGGATATCTGCGCACAAGGTAAATGTCGTGAAGAGAATCGAGTTTTGGAATTGCCACAAGGCACTTTCAAGGCGGGAACAGATGGCGGCGAATTTACCTTCTTTCCAAATGAAGGATTTACTGATCAAAGTGTCACCGTATATTATACCATTACCGATACCTATGGAAAAAGCTCCACGGGAAATGCAATGACTTTAAAAATTCAAGAATCACCAGAGCCGATAAATATATTTGAAGAAGGAAATCCTGAGATCGTAGAAGAAGTAAGGTTGTGCGGTGGAGAATCCGTGACTTTCACTTCTAAAGGAGGTGAAATTTATGAGAGGTACGAGTGGTATAAAGACGATGAAATAATTGAGGGTGCTCAATCTGAGAAATACAATGTGAGTACTGCGGGAGTTTACCTAGTGAAAGCATACAATCGTAAAAACTGCCCTGCGATATCCAATGCTATTTTGGTGAGTTTTCCAGAGTTTCCTGATTTTGATTTCGAATCACCTGTTGTTGGTTGTGTTCCGGGGGAATCTGTAGATGTTACTAGCAGCATATTGAATTACGATCCTTTTACTTTTGACTACAAGCTTTCTGGTGGAGGCCTAACATATTTGGATGATGAAATGAAGGAGATCTCAGTTTCTGGTGAATATCAACTTCAAATAAAGCATGCAGACTTAGATTGTTATTCATCTCCTGAGCCAATACAAGTAGTTATTCTTGAAGAGGAGCTGATAGCAAATTTCGCATTTGAAATAAAAGGAACTGGGGTTAAGGGAGAAGAAGATGGTGGTTTTTTTCCTGACGATGAATTTCAATTTAGAGACTTATCGCCCAATGGCGCACAAAGCTGGAGTTGGGATTTTGGAGATGGATCAGTTTCAACTGAGAAAAACCCAACTCATGTTTTTGGGAAAAAAGGTGATTTTGATGTAGTGTTAACTGTCACTAATATTTGGGGCTGTGAAGCATCAATAACTCAAAGAGTTTCTATTATCCGAAGCTATAGAGTAATGTTCCCCACTGGATTCACTCCTTTAAATGGTTCTAACCAATTCTTTGTACCAAAATTCAAAGGACTTGTTTCCGGCAAACTCATGATTTTTAATACTTGGGGGGATTTGATTTTTCAAACTGACGACTTGAATACTCCTGGCTGGGACGGGAAACTTGACGAAAAGCTATTGGATGCTGGATTTTACGTTTATAGATATGATGCGGTGGCCACAGATGGGGAAAAGGTCACAAAGTCTGGCAAATTCAAACTGATCAGATAATGACAAGAATTTGCTTTATCATTTCCATTCTCCTAGTTCTGGGAACGAAGGCACAAAGTCAGGATGTGCAGTATTCTCAGTTTTATGCAAACCCTTTCTATTTAAATCCTGCTTTAGCAGGAAGTACAGAGCTTACACGTGTTGGGGTTAATTTCCGAAACCAGTGGCCAGCGTTGGATCAAAGCTTTATAGCTTATACAGCATATGCTGATTATTTTTCTGAAAAATATAACTCGGGAATTGGAATTGTTATTTCTGGAGCAAAAGAATCATTCACCCAGAGTACGACTTCAGAAATTGGTCTTGTTTATAGTTATAGGTTGCGTTTAGGGGAAAAGCGTTATCTACATGTTGGAGCCCAAGGCAGCTTGTTGTCAAGAGATGTACTTTTTGATCAGGTTATTCTAGGGACTCAGTTAGATATTGACAAAGGCGTCATTGTCGGAGAACCGGGTCAAGGATTTACTGGGGATAGCCAATTACGTACAGGCGACATCAATGCAGGACTATTATATTATGAGGAAAAGTTTTGGTTAGGTTTTTCTGCCTTTCACCTATTAGAGCCTCAGATTAGTTATTTAGAGGTGAATTCGAACCGCCTGCCAATCAAATATTCCGTTCAGGGAGGGATGCGGTTTAACCTTGCGCCTGGATACATCAATGATTTCTTCAATAATACTGACCAAGAGAGATCCTTAGCTTTTGCTTTCAATTACAAAAAGCAGGGAGCTTTTGATCAACTTGATATAGGAGCGGAGTTTTATTTTGAGCCTCTGATAATTGGCTTATGGTATAGAGGGCTTCCAACTAAATATAATTTACCCAATAGTGAATCATTAATAGGACTTCTAGGCGTTGAGTTCGACTCAGGTTTGGATTTTGGATATAGCTACGATTTTTCTATTTCCAAGCTAGGTCAAAGAGTTTCAGGTGGAGCGCATGAAGTTTCAGTTAGATATATTTTTTCCACCAAAGACCCAAGAAAAAAGTACTACCCTGAGCTCCCTACCTTCAGGTATTAAATCAAACTCTTGATAAGGCAAAATAATTTTTCAGCAAATTCAATTCTAACAGAATATGCTGTTTACATCACATGCTTTACTAAGCTGCGATTGACAAATTTACCTTTCAAAATTTTAATCTTTTGTAATCAGTGAGTTAGCCCGAATTATGCATTTATTTCTATTGTTGCCTTGTTGTTCTACAAAAAGTCCTG
>NZ_JBVVUG010000051.1:0-33803 GCF_055809615.1 Algoriphagus sp. 10J20-15 | reverse complement strand
AGGGTGTAGCAGGATATCCCAGAAAAACACTTCGAGGCGCCTTCGATGAAGTTTGACTTGAAGTACCTCAAGGAGAAGAGTTCGAGAGAGGAGCAGCTGTGATAGCGTAACTCAGATGTTTTTTGACAATGAAAAATACTTTGAATTTGTCAGACCAAGTCAGAGCTGCCGGGATTACTGTTCCTATTACTCAGGTATCAAGCCTATCACTACCTTAGGTCAAATCACTATGCTTCCACGCACGTTCTTTTTGGACTTGCCAGATCCGCTGATGGATGAGTTGGAAAAGTGTAAAACTAACGCTGAGGTAAAGGAAGTTGGAATAGAATGGTCTATACAGCAGTGCAAGGAGTTGGTGGAAAAGAAGGTGCCATCCTTGCATTTCTATACCATGAGTAAGGCAGATACCACCTATAAAATTGCAAAGGAGATATTTTAAAAATATGTATTTCCGCAATGGTACTGGTAGGATTGCTTTGGTTTAAATCTTTCCAAACCAGAATTTCTGAAATTCTTAGATCAACATGTTTTTTGAAAAAGTAAAAAAAAATCCTTCTGGAATCATTCCAGAAGGATTTCTAGTTTATTGAGTGAAATTAATCTTTGCTTAATTTCATTGAGATCTCTTCATATTTTTTCTTGGTCTCATCACCGAGTTTATCCAAGTTTTTCTCTAACCAATCCAAACTTTCTTGGGTGGTTTCTTCTAAATCTTGAGCTGTATTTTTTGTTCCTTTTTCAATATCTGAAGAAGTCTTATCCCACCATGTTTCCACATTATTCATGTGCATTTCGGCAGTTCTTTCAAAGTTCTCAGATTCAGCCTTAGCGTTTTTCACTACAGTTTCGTAGCGCTCTTCGATCATTTCAAGATTGTCATCTTCTACTTTCAAGTCATCATACACCTTTTCAGCTCTATTTTCAAGGCTGTCAAAACGCTCATCGATTACTGACCAGTTGTGTACTGGAACTATTTTAACTGCGTTTTCTACGCTATCTACATAATTCTCAAGGTTAGAAGTTACTTCTACACGGTCTTGTTCAGTGTAATTTTTCGTCTCACATGAGTACAATGCTACTGTGGCTACTGCTGCCCCGATAATTAAATTTACTTTCGTTTTCATTTCTAAATTGGTTTGGTTGTAAAAAGGTTGTTAGTGGTTAAAATCTATTGCATCTAATACAATACTGAATCCAATCCTATAGTTAGCTTGTAGGAATCATAAAAAGGGTCATTACGATTAATTAAGGCACTTTTTAGGGGTTGAAGGCGTTTTTTGACGATTAGTTATATTCCCCACTTTATGATAATTATTACCCAAGTTTTCCAAAATCTGTCCAGGTCTTGGGTGATTCTAGAGGTTTTTTGTTTAACCGACAAAGCAAAAATCTACTATAGGTCATAGCACAAACTTGAGGATCTCAGCCCTACAGTAATTGATCTTTGGTAACTTTAGCTATGATTAAATTGATAGAATGTCCTCGGGACGCAATGCAGGGAATACCTGAGTTTATTGATACCGCGATTAAGGCGGCTTATATCAATCAACTTTTGGAGGTGGGGTTTGACACGGTGGATTTCGGGAGTTTTGTAAGTCCTAAAGCAATACCTCAAATGCGTGATACGGCCGAGGTTTTAGAACTTCTCGATCTACATAATTCAAAAAGCAAACTTTTATCGATTGTTGCGAATGTCAGAGGAGCAACCGAAGCATTACAATTTCAAGAAATCGATTACTTAGGTTTTCCGCTGTCTGTATCAGAGACTTTCCAACAGAGAAACACGAATGCAAGTATTCAGCAAGCATTGGAGAAAGTTGAAGAAATTCAGAATCTCTGCGAAGTGAAGGGGAAAACCTTGGTGACTTACTTAAGCATGGGCTTTGGGAATCCTTATGGAGATCCCTATTCTCCAGAGTTGGTTGCAGAGTTTGTGGAGAAATTGGATCAGCTGGGTGTTAAAATTATTTCTTTATCTGATACGATTGGAGTAGCTGATCCAGAATTGATTACAAGTTTATTGAGTTTTCAGATTACTACTTTTCCTCACATTGAATTTGGTGCGCATCTGCATAGTAAGCATGAGCATATTGCAGCGAAGGTTAGGGCAGGAGTAAAGGCTGGTTGCAAAAGATTTGATGGTGCGCTGAAAGGATTTGGAGGTTGCCCTATGGCTGATGATGAGCTGGTGGGCAATATGGCTACTGAAGTGATGGTTGAGACATTGGAGTCTGATGGTCTTGATTTAGGGCTTAATAAAGTGGAATTTGGAGAGGCAATGAAATTGGCGAATTTTGTATTCAATCCATAAAATTGCTAAACCAACAACCTATACTTCTTCCCAGGTAAGGACTTTACAATCCCTTCAAACTCTAAAGCCAGAAGTTTAGAAGATAGCAATCCCAAAGGGATTTCTGTGGTTATGCTCAAAGAATCAATTTCTACTTCTCCTTTTTCCTGTAAAAGCTTCAAAATAGCCTGATCATCCACATCTCTGTGGGTCAAGTCAAGTTGAGGCTTTTGAGTTTTTATTTCACCAGGTTTGGTCCAAAACAGAGCTTCTACTACGTCATTTGGCCCGGTATATATATTTGCCTTCATTTTCTTAATCAGCAAATTGCAACCCTCGCTGTATTGGGATTGCAGGTTTCCTGGCACAGCAAAGACATCTTTGTCATAGCTGTATGCAATTTCAGCTGTGATTAGGGCACCTCCTTTTTCGGCTGCTTCTACTACAATTAGCGCATCGGAAAGGCTAGCTATAATTCGGTTGCGTGCTGGGAAGTTTCCCGGAACCATGGTGCTACTTGGCGAATATTCACTAATTACAGCCCCTGACTCTAAAATCGATTCTGCAGTTTTCCGATGAACTGCAGGATAAATCCTTCCGATTGGAGAGCCCATCACTGCAATCGTAGGAAGTCCAACTGCCAAAGCAGCCCGGTGAGCCTCTATATCAATACCATAAGCTAATCCTGAAATAATAGTAGGTTGGTAAATTGCCAAATCTTCAATGATCTTTCTTGTGGCTGATTTACCATAATTTGTCGCACTTCTTGTCCCGACGATTCCAATACTTCTATCAAAATTCAGATCAGTTTTTCCCTGAGCGAAAATCACCACAGGTGAATCCTCTTGCATTTTAAAGCGCTGAGGAAAATCAGGATGAAGTGGAGTGAGGATATGGAAGTGCTTTTTTGCACATTCATTAATCAGGTCATCCGCTTTTCGAAGTAACTCGGATTCTTGATTTCTTAAGGTTAAAAGCTTTTCTCCGACTTTGGGAGTTTTAGCCACTTTGCCTTTTGGGAGTTTGAAAAAATTAGTAGCTGACCCTGAATAGGCGATAATAGCTTTAAATACACCAGGTCCAATTTTAGGAGCTAAGGATAATGCTAGAAAGTAACGTAAATCCTCATGAGCCTGATTTAGCATTGAATTCATCCCGGATATTGATTAAAAAATCTTTGATCTCCTGAAGCCTTTGCACGGCTTGTACCTTATCAAATCCTTGCTCTTTTCCCGCTTTGATCACTTCTTGAGCTCCCTGAAGCGTGTATCCTTTTTCTTTAACCAGATGATAGATGTATTTGATCTTCTGGATATCGATCTTAGTGTAGCGACGATTGCCTTTTCTGTCTTTCTTAGGACGGATGATATCAAACTCACCTTCCCAATAGCGAATCAATGAAGGCGCAACTTTGAACATTTGCGCTACTTCCCCTATGGAATGATATTTCTTTTCTATTTCTCGCTCTTTGTACGGCACGGTAAAAATTGTCTTTGACTCTAAATTAATGAAAATGCTATAAGTTCTTCAACAAGAACTTTAACTGAACAAGAAAAAAACGATTATTTTATCGATTTAGTGTTTGAAGCATCTGAACTGCTGCAAGCCCAGCAGTCTCAGTTCGTAATCTTGCTCGACCCAAAGATACTGGCTTAAACCCTGCTCTAAAAGCTTTTTCAATTTCGATTGGATCAAAATCACCTTCTGGGCCTATTAAAACTAAATATTTCCCATTTGCTTCTGCGCTGTCAAACAAATGATGATCGTGATTCTCATCTACGTATGCAATGAATTTCTGATAATCTTCAAATTCTTTAGAATTCAAGATCTCATCTAGTTTGGAAATGGGATTAAGAGTAGGGATTCTATATTTTAAGCTTTGCTTGCATGCAGAAATAATCTTTTTTTCCAGTCGGTCAGTTTTAAGGTAGGTTCTTTCCGAATTCATAGTCTCCAAAAGGGTCAATTCATGGAAACCTATCTCAGTGATTTTTTCCACCATCCACTCCATACGATCTGGACTTTTGGTTGGCGCAATTGCCAAATGAATATGAAAAGATTCTGCTTCAACTTCATTGGTTTGCAGAACTTTCAAACTGGTCTTCTTAGGGTTTGCTTCCAGGATTACACATTCGAAAAGTTTGCCAGCACCATCGGTTACATTCACATGGTCTCCTTGCTTTTTACGAAGTACACGACAGAGATGCTTGGACTCCTCCGGATCTAAATGGATAAGTGGGGGGCTGATGTTTTCTTGAAAAAAGAGTTGCATACGGAATTTTCTTAGACACAAAAAAAGCACATTTCCTTAGAAATGTGCCTTAGTACCATATAAACCTTATAACCTATTAACCTTTTGAAATTTCCATGTTGACAGACTTACCTTTGATGGTGTTGTTTCTCATTCCGTCGATCACCTGATTGGCATCTTTAGAAGGAACATCCACAAAAGAGAAGTTGTCATAAATATCAATTCCTCCAATGCTACGTCCTGGTACGCCAGTTTCACCCGCGATCGCACCGACGATATCATTTGGACGGATTCTGTCTTTTTTACCAAGGTTTAAGAATAGACGAGTCATGTTTGCTTCGCGAACTCTTTCTGGTCTTTTACCACCATCTCTAGAGCCACCGTCACGAGATCCGAATTCTCTTCTTCTCTCACCACCTCTTTCGCTTCTCTCTCCTCTTTCAAATCTTCCGCCTCTTTCTCCACCTCTTTCGAATCTTCCGCCACGTTCGCCTCTTCCGCCGTCACGTCCACCTTCTCTTCTTCTATCGTTACCATAGGTATCGATGCTGAAGTTCTGCTCGCTCATTTCTTTCACTGAGTCACCCATCGCTAACTTCATCAAACCAACAGCTACCTGATCGATGGTAAGACCTTCAGCAAGCATTTGTCCGATAGTTGCTTCGAAGATTTGATTGTCTTCTTCTTTCTGAACTTGTTCTGTTACGCTTTTCACGAATTGAGCTTTTTTCAATTCGATCAAATCAGCAGCAGAAGGAGGGGACATCTTTGTAATGGTAGCTTTGGTGTATCTTTCCAAATCTCTCATCTTAAAGTTATCTCTTCTACCTGTTACGAAGTTGATTGCTTTACCATTTCTACCTGCACGGCCTGTACGACCGATACGGTGTACGTAATATTCTTCGTCTAATGGAAGGTCGTAATTGAATACCGCCTCTACATTGTCAACGTCAATTCCTCTTGCAGCTACGTCAGTTGCAACAAGTACTTTGCAATGTCCTTTACGGAACTTGCCCATTACCTTATCACGCTGAGCTTGAGAAAGGTCACCGTGAAGTGCATCAGCAGCAATTCCTCTAGCGATCAAGCCTTCGGTAACTTCATCTACCATACGCTTAGTATTACAGAATACTACGCTTAGGTTGATGTTGTGAACATTCATCAAACGAGCCATCAATTCCAATTTCAATGGATTCTTAACTTCGTAATACGTTTGTTCTATGTTAGAAACAGTCAATTCCTTCTTGTCGATTTTTACAATCTCAGGATTAGTCTGATATTTTCTAGTCAAGTCCATGATAGGTCTTGCCATAGTAGCAGAGAAGAAAACAGTCTGTCTTTCTTCCGGCATCTCCTGAAGGATAGCTTCGATATCATCTCTGAAGCCCATATCTAGCATCTCATCAGCCTCATCCAATACTAGGATGCCAACTGAGTCAAGCTTCAATGTGCCACGGTTGATGTGATCTTGTACACGGCCTGGAGTACCTACTACGATCTGAACTCCTTTGCGAAGAACTCTGATCTGGCGGTCGATAGATTCGCCACCGTAAATAGCTACTGAATTAATTGCTCTGTGATAACGAGCCAATTTTTGAATTTCACCTTCTACCTGAACAGCAAGTTCACGGGTAGGGCAAAGAATGATTGCTTGAGGCTTGTTTACATCCGCATCGACTAAGTCGATAATTGGAATAGCAAAAGCTGCTGTTTTACCTGTACCGGTTTGAGCCTGTCCGATGACATCTCTTCCCTGAAGTACGAAAGGTATAGCTTGTGATTGAATTGGGGAAGGTTGGGTATAGCCCATCTCTTCCACTGACTTAAGAATTTCCGCAGAAATTCCCAAGTCTGAGAACTTGAGTGTTTGATCCATGATGTTTCCTTAATTTCCCTGCCATTCGGTCCTAATAAATATCCCGACAAGCGACAGTAAGGAATTCACGGCACGAAAAATTGTTCTTTGTCTTATTGACGGTGCAAAAGTATGATTAATAATTTGGAATACCAAACTGTATTCGAAAGTATTTAGAATAATCGTTAAAAAATGAATGATTTGGGAGAAAAATATTTGGTTAGGAGGAGATAGACCTGTTCTTTAAGAATAAAAATTTGTCGAGTAATTGATTTTGTAAGACTGATGGAGCCCTTGTCACTCGGAATAACATTAGCAATCAATAAAAGCCCAGAATTGAATTCTGGGCTTTTATTGATCTTGTCTTTGGCAAGTTTTGTTAAAATTAAATTTCGAATTATGTATATCCGCTTTACTTCTAGTAAGTTGACAAAAGCAATGTAAGATTTATTAAACTTAAGAATTGAGGGTACTTCGGTCTTCGGTCATCGGTCTTCCAACCTGATAAACAAGGAATCTAGGGTGACTGGCGCCATTTCGGATAATCATATTTCGAATCTTTCAATTTTCCAATCTCGAATCCTATCACAAAAAAGCTTTATTCTCACTCGCTTCCTCAATCATTTCCTCTGCGAGATCTTTACCTAGGTATTTATCAATAATGCCATGGGCAACGTAAAGTAGGGGAGTGAGTACTATCGCAACGGTCATTTTGTAGAGGTAATTCATAATTCCCACTGCAATGATTTGGCTGAGACTCCAGTTGCCAAAAACGTAAAAAGCTATTCCCAATACGACGAAAGAATCAATAAACTGGCTAACAAGCGTTGATCCTGTTGCTCTAAGCCAGATCTTATTTTCCCCAGTGACCGCTCTTAGTTTTTGGAAAACATACACATCGATTAACTGGCCAAGTAAGAACGCAGTCAACGAACCGATGATAATTCCTAGTCCTTGACGGAAAATTGTATTGAAGGCATAGCTGATATTGAAGCTATCTCCATCCGGTGTGGTTGAATTCACATCTAACCAGAAGTCTGCCGGAACCAAATGGGTAACTATCATTATCACGATAAATGCGTATGCAATCAGTCCAGCCGTAAGAAATGAGATCTTTTTTACCCCTTTCTTACCAAAATACTCATTGATTATATCAGTGGTGATAAAAACCACTGGCCAAATAATCGCTCCAGCTGTCAAATTGAAATCCAATAAATAAGCTCCAAAGAAAGTCCAGTTCACCGGATCAAAACCAAGCGTTTTCTCTGCGGAGAAAATCTTCACTCCGATGATCTCAGCTAAAATCGCATTGGTCAGGAAGATGCTTCCCAGAATGATAAAAAGATTGGTTTTTTTGGACTCCTGAATGCTGTTCATATGGAATAGGATTGACCTTCCTCGCTCAAAATACTAGTTGGAAAAACACTCTTGGCTTCCTCCAATAAAGGTTCGAGATGTTCATATCTGGAAGAGAAATGTCCCAAAAGCAACTTCTTCACTTTGCTCATTTTGGCAATTTCCGCAGCTTGAATTGCTGTACTATGAAAGGTCGTAGCCGCTCTTTCGATATTGTCTTCCATAAAAGTAGATTCGTGATATAGTAAATCTACATTTTTCAAATATTGTTTCAATTCAGGGTTGAAAATCGTGTCTGAGCAATAAGCATAAGATCTTAAAGGCGGAAGTGGGTGTGTATACTCCTTTACTTTATAAATCTTTCCATTTTCGTCTTTGTAATTTTCTCCTGATCGAAGTGCTTGAATTGCCGCTAATGGAACGTCAGTTTGCTGCAGTTTCTCTTTAATCATACTCCTTAATCCATGTTTTTCTCTGATCAAAAAACCAGTAGTAGGAAGTCGATGTTTTAGTGGAAAACTGTAGACTTCATAGCGCTTGTCTTCCAAAAGCAAATTCAATCCATCATCATGCGTTTCTACGAAATTCAGCGGATAGGGGAGCTTGGTGTTGCTATATCTGAAATTGGTAGTAATGATTTCATCCAGACCTCGTGGGCCGAAAATAGTAAGGGGCGTTGTGCGTTTTCCTAGACTATAACTTGAGAGCAAGCCTATCAATCCATAGTAATGATCTCCATGAAGATGTGAGATAAAGATATGGTTGATTTTGGATACTTTGACCTTGAAAGCACGAGCCTGTAGCTGCATAGCTTCTCCGCAATCCAGCAGTAAAAAGTCCTGCCCAAATCTAACGACTTGGGCAGTATGATGTCTTCCATGCACAGGGATGGAAGAGGTGTTTCCTAATATGGTGACTTCAAAGTCCGGGATCAACCTTCCTCCTCCTCTTCTTCTTCACCGCTTTCGATTGCATGCATAAAGATGGCTTCGCTTGCCTCTTCAAGAGAGCTAACCAAGTTTAGCTTTTTATCAAGCATTGAGATTTTCAACAATTTCATCACGTGATCCTGCACGCCAGAAATGATGAAAACACCACCGTTTTTACCAAACTCACGATCTCCAACTAGCAATGCGCTAAGTCCTGAAGAATCCACATATTTCACTTCGCTCATGTCCAAAACAAGATTTTCGAAGCCTTCAGCATGAATCGTCAACAATTCAGACTTTAAAACTGGAGCAAGTAAAGAATCCAATTTTTCTTCCTGTGGAGTGAAGATGACGTACTGTTCTTTTTTATCAATTGAATATTTCATAGTATAAATTATTGGGCTTTTAGCCTAGGTGTTTAAGGATTGCTTTTTCAATTCTAGACTCTATTTCTGTTGTGTTTGCTTTTTGGAATTTCTCTCCGGTTATTTTTTCGAAGAGCTCAATATAGCGATCAGAGATGCTTTCTACAATTTCGTCCGTCATTTCAGGCACAGATTGTCCTTCCTTGCCCTGAAAACCATTGGAAATCAGCCATTGCCTTACAAATTCCTTTGAAAGCTGTTTCTGCGCAATTCCCTTCGCTTGGTTCTCTTCGTATCCATCTGCGTAGAAATAGCGGGAAGAATCCGGGGTGTGAATTTCGTCGATCAGAAAAATTTTATCCCCAACTTTTCCGAATTCATACTTAGTATCTACCAAAATCAACCCCATTTCATTGGCCATTTCCTGACCTCTTTGAAACAACGCTCTGGTGTATTTTTCTAGTTGCACATAATCCGCTTCACTCACGATTCCTTGTTTTAGAATCTCTTCTCTGGAAATATCCTCGTCATGTCCTTCGTCAGCTTTAGTGGTAGGTGTGATGATAGGTTCTGGAAATGGATCATTTTCACGCATATGCTCAGGCATGGCAACGCCACAAATTACACGCTTTCCAGCCTTATGCTCTCTTGCCGCATGACCCGACATATAGCCACGTATCACCATCTCAACTTTGAAAGGCTCGCATCTCACACCTATAGTCACATTTGGATCGGGAGTGGAAGTGACCCAGTTAGGCACGATATCGGAAGTAGCAGCAAGGAATTTCGCTGCAATTTGGTTTAACACCTGACCTTTATAGGGAATCGGCTTAGGCAATACCACATCAAAGGCTGAAATTCTATCGGATGCAATCACAACCAATTCTTTGTCAAACATATAAACATCGCGAACTTTACCTTTGTAAAATCCTTGCTGTCCTGGAAATTTAAAGTGGGTTTCTTTGATTGCGTTACTCATCCTTTTATCGTTTGGGCAAAAATAGAAAAAGCTTTGCCTTTCTGCTCTTTCGAGATCTATTATTTATCTGTTTTGTTTCCGTTTTCGTAGAATTCGGTTTTGGTCAGATTCTCAATTTCATCAAAAAACTCTCGCTTTCCGTGTATTTTTCCTTCTTGGAAGCGTCTGATTTCCTCTAACGAACCATCTTCACGGAATATTCTAACCTCACCTTGGGCTTTATTATTCAGGTAATTTATCGCAAAATGAACTTGACCGTTTTCATAGTAATTGATCTCTAATACCAGATTTGCATTTTTATCAAAGGTCTTCTTCTGTTCAATTTCTCCCGATGGATAGTATTTTTCGGTAGGCTGAATTGGGATTCCTTTTTTAAAAACTGATTTTTCTCTCACTTTTCCATTTTCGTGATAAGATAGTAACTCACCATCTTCATATCCCTTTTTATAGTTTCCTCTTCTTTCGGGAGATCCATCTGGATAATTCAATTCATAAACCCCATCCAGCACTCCGTCGGAATAGTCTATGACTGATAATACCTGGCCATCTTCATAATATTGAGTTTCTCTTCCATCTAGTGCTCCATCAGAATAGGTGGCAGTTATAATCAGTTGCCCATTTTCATAAAACTCCTGAAAAAGTCCGTCATAACGACCTGCTGAGAAATATACCTTCGAAGCTTGCTTTCCAGACTCGTAAAAGGTCTCGCTGAGGCCATTTGGTTTATTTGCGATAAAGTTAGTTTTGTCTCTGACTTGCCCAGTTTCATAGTAGGTAATTACCTCCCCGACAATCTGATTGTCTAAATAGGTAGAAGTTTGTTTTAGCTTTCCATCTGGGAAAAAACTCTTTGAGACACCTTCCCTAATATTATTTATAAATGGAGTAATTCTTAACGTGTCACCAGTCGCTGGATGCAAATCAGCAAAAATCCCATTCTTTTGTCCGTTTTTTAATTGGCCGATTTGAATAATATTTCCTTCTTCGTCATAGCGTTTGATTTCACCATTTGCCTGACCATTTACTGTGAAATATATTTCTTTGACCAAGGTTTCCTCTTCATCGTAATACGTGCGAATAGTGTCCTGAGCCTTTGTGAATTGGGCAATAGAGCAGTAAAAAACAAGTAAGAGGAGTTTGTTCATAGGATAAAAAGAAACCTCAAGACTGATTGCCTTGAGGTCAAAAGATAAATTTCGGCTTACATTTTTTCAATGACAATAGCAGACGCCCCGCCACCGCCATTGCATATGCCAGCTACGCCGATTTTGCCATTTTTCTGATGTAATACAGAGTTCAATGTGCTGATTATTCTTGCTCCTGAAGCTCCTAGTGGATGTCCTAAAGATACAGCACCACCAAATACGTTTACTTTATCATTGTCCAGGTTTAGTTCTTGTTGATTTGCTAAAGCTACGGCAGAGAAGGCTTCATTGATTTCATAGAAATCTATGTCTTCAGCAGTTAACCCAGCGTGCTTGATAGCTTTCGGAATGGCTAGGGCAGGAGCAGTGGTAAACCAAAGTGGGTCTTTCGCAGCATCTGCAAAACCTCTAATCTTCGCCAAAGGCTTTAAACCTAATTCCTCAGCTTTTTCCTTGCTCACCAGTACTAATGCTGAAGCGCCATCATTCATGGTTGATGCGTTTGCTGCCGTGACAGTTCCTTCTTTATCAAATACAGGTCGAAGGGAAGGGATTTTATCAAACATAACGTTCTTATATTCCTCATCTTCGTCGATTACGATAGTTTCGCCTTTTCTACCTTTCATTTCTACCGGAACTACTTCATCTTTGAAGTAACCTTTAGCCCATGAATCGGCAGATCTTTGATAAGATTGGATAGCATATGCATCCTGAGCCTCTCTGGAAATGTTCATCTCTTTGGCAGTATTATCCGCACAGTTTCCCATTGGGAATTTATTATATACTTCGAACAGGCCATCTTTCACCAATCCATCCACGAATTCAGCATTGCCATATTTGTAGCCAAATCGTGCTTTTGGAACATAGAATGGCACATTGGACATACTTTCCATTCCACCTGCGACAACTACGTCATTGATACCAAGCATAATGGACTGAGCGCCAAACATCACTGCTTTCATGCCAGAAGCACAAACTTTATTGACGGTGGTACAAGGGACATTATAAGGAATACCAGCTGCTATAGAGGCTTGACGTGCAGGAGCTTGTCCAAGATTAGCGGAAATCACATTTCCCATAAAAACTTCCTGTACTGATTCTGCATTAACACCGGCTTTTTCCAAAGCTCCTTTAATGGCGGTGCTGCCTAATTCTATTGCTGTCAAACCAGCTAATTTCCCGCCGAAACTTCCTAATGGTGTTCTTACAGCGGAAACAATATATACTTCTTTAATCATAGTTATTTGGGTTTAGTAGATGTTAGGTGACCGATGTAGGATGTCCGGTGTACCCTTCATCGGTCATCGGTCATCCAACTTCAGACATTCTGACCAGTCAGGAATCCCTCTCTTAGGTCTCTCTGTAGCTTTTTTCTTGTTTTGTTGGATATAGCGCAATTCTGCAGCATTCATACTTTCTAGTATTTGTGCAGCTTGCTCAGGAGTCAGGTTCATAGCTTTTAACTTCTCCTTAAACTCCTCCATTGCCTTTTGTTTGTCAGCTAAATTGGCATCTTTTTGGTCATTAGCATTTTCACCTGGCTTATCCTCACTTTGCTCGGTGGGATCGCCGGATTGAGATTCTTTGGCTTTATCCTCATTGGTTTTTTCTCCATCCTCTTTTTGCTCCTGCTGCTCGCCATCTTCTCCTTGTTGAGAGTTGTCTTTTTGCTCCTGCTTTTCTTCCTGGTTCTGCTGGTCTTGATTCTCTTGGTTTTGTTGATCTTGCTTTTCTTGCTCTTCCTTATCTTTTTCTAGCTTTTCTTTAAGAGCCTGTAGCTTTGGGTCTCCAGGGTATTTGGTCAAGCCATCGTTTACCGTCGCCAATGCCTGATCCTTTTCAGTTTTGACATAGGATCGCGCAGCGCGATTAAAGTATTCTCCTGAAGTTTGTGCTATGGTGCTCGACAGGCTTAGGGTCAATATAAATCCAAGAAGTAATAGGAGTTTATTTTTCATCGATTTCTGTGATTTCTTGAAGACTCATCATAAAATCTTGATATGCATCAACGGTTTCATCTTGAAGTCTAGCTTCATTCATTAGGTTCAACGCATCTTTGAAGCGGAATTGTTCCACTAGCCTATCTGCCTCTGCTTTCTTACGCTTCGCAAATTCTGATGGTTCGGGCTTATTTTGATCTTCATTCTTGCGCTCCTCATCACGTTGCAACCACCTTGCCAGTAATTCATAATTGTATCTAGCTACTTCGTTATTAGGATCTTGAATCAACGCAGATTTAAATTTGGAGAGAGCAGGCTCGTATTCCTTTTTATCTCCTAGTAAAACGCCTCCTTGATTGTATGCGAAAGAAGCGAGCATCTTATTTGGCGCTATTGAAGCTTTGTCGTAATAGCCTGCTGCTTCTTCCACTTTCTCAGCAAATTGATTGCTTAATCCGAGATTGTAATCCAGCTCTGGAGAAGTGTACCCAAATTCATCAACAAGGACCTGATGGTTGGTAATTGACTGCTCGTATTCAGCATTTGCATAGCTTTCTCCTGCCAAATCTATGGCGGAATTCAAATTGGTACACGAGTCCAAGATGCGGGAATCAGAAGAAAAACTGCCAATGTTAGCTTACTCCAACTCATTTATAGTTTGATAGTTTTGATCGGTAAAATCATATCTAGCATAGAAAGAACTAAGCCAGCTAATAAGAAATAGAAGTACTTATTTGCGGAAGCTTCCACCACTCTGGAACCAGTTACACCGCCTTCCACGCGTTCTATTGCTGCTATTAAATCACCAATTTCCTGCACTTCATCTGATATCTCAAAGTACTGACCATTTGTTTCAGAGGCAATTTGCTGTAACGGAGCTCGGTCAAGAACTGTTTGGGCTGGTTTTCCAGTTTGTGGATCTATTACCAAGCCGTTTCCTCTTGGAATGCTACTTCCCCCCTCAGTTCCAATGCCAAGTGAAAACACTTTTATTCCTTCACTATTCAACCGGGAGCCAATTTCGTCCAAATCATCTCCAAAGTTTTCTCCATCAGAGATCAAAATGATTGTTTTGGATTTCACTTCCTGACTTTCATCATTCAAGAATCTTTCTTCTGCCATTTTCAATGGACCATTCAAATCGGTGCCAAAGTTCGGGACCAAACCCGTATTCAAGCCATCAATATATAATTGAAGTACGCTTTGATCGAAGGTAAGGGGGCATTGCATAAATGCTTCCGAACTGAAAATAATCAGTCCAATTCTATCTGAAGGAAAGCTTTTGGTAAGATTTTTTAGCTCAAACTTAATTCGCTGAAGGCGACTTGGTCCGATATCAGGGGCATTCATCGATTGGGACAAATCCACAGCAATGAAGATGTCTTTTCCTTCTTCCTGTATTTCTTTCAATGAAGTTCCTATGGATGGACCTGCAAAAGCGATCAGGAATAACACAAAATAGACAGTCCTAATGACCACCTTAGTGAATAGCCTGCGCTTTTCCACCACCAGTTTTCGATTAATCTTCCAGTAGCGAAATAGATAAATAAAATATAGCAAACCGAATATGCCGGCTAGCAAGAGGGTGAGTTTTACGTCCGGATATGCCCAAATCATAGCCTGAAATTATAAAATAAAGATTACTTTAAAAGGAAGAATGCTATAAGTGGTGAAGGTAAATTCAAATGTTATTGATAATTAACAAACATTAATTTTTTTGAATCGTCTAATTTTGAGATTACAATTCAAATAAACGAAGGATGGAGCCATCAGGCAAGCGGAATAAATTCATTTTACTTTCTTTTTTCATTTTACTGTTTTGCAGTGCCAGCGCTCAGGAAACTAGCTATTTCTCCGCTGAAGTCTTGGATGTGACGAATACTTCGCCTCTTCCAGGAAGCTAGCGTCTATTGGGAGAATGATATTTCATCAGGAGTAGTTTCCGATATCAATGGAGTATTTCGGATTGAAATAAAACCTTTACCGGCTCGCCTGATTGTTTCTTTTATAGGGTATGAAACTTCTACTCGTGTCATTACTTCCAAAGACTTGGAGAAAACGCAGCGTTTTTTCCTCAAGCCCGAAGAAATGTCACTCGACGAAATCATAATCCAAGAAAGAAGGCCTGATGAACAAGTGAGAAATATGGAGACAGGCAAGGCTACAATCCCAATAGCTACTATCAAAAATATTCCTGCACTTTTTGGCGAAGTTGATTTGCTGAGAAGTTTGCAGCTGTTACCAGGAGTGCAGACAGCCGGTGAAGGGACTACAGGCTTGTTTGTGAGAGGAGGCTCGGCAGATCAGAATTTAGTGCAATTGGATGGGGCGCCTATCTATAATCCTTCGCACTTCTTTGGCTTCTTTTCGGTCTTTAATCCTGATGCGCTCGACCAAGTTGAGCTTTACAAAGGAAATATGCCGGCTTCCTTTGGGGGAAGACTATCTTCTCTTATAGATGTGACCTTGCGGGAAGGAAATAATGAGCAAATTCATGGTGAAGGAGGGATAGGAAGTATTTCTTCGCGATTGACTTTGGATGGGCCTTTGTTTTCTGATAAATCTACTTTTGTCATTTCTGGTAGAAGGACTTATGCTGACTTGTTTTTGAAGCTTTCCAATGATAAAGACCTCCGAAACAATAAGCTCAATTTTCACGATTTGAGTGGGAAATTATCATTTATTTTAAGTGAAAAAGATAAGCTAACAGTTTCCAGCTATCAAGGGAGTGATTTTTTGGGACTTGACGATCAATTTGGTTTGGGTTGGACCAACTGGATTTCCTCAGCTCAATGGAGTAGAAATATCTCCGAAAAGCTATTCTTTGATTTACAGGGATATCATTCCCGCTATAATTACCAAGTTGAATTTGATGATCCTAATACAGGTTTTGAATGGAAAAATAAACTATCAGAAACGGGCCTAAAAGGGCAGTGGACCTTGCTGACTAGTGATAAGATCCAAAGCTATTGGGGGTTCCAAAGTCAGCTGTATCATTTAGCTCCTATAGAATTGAATCCTGCAGCTGATAGTAACATACAGCCTATAGTGACCAATCCGAAAAATGGATTTTTGAACAGTGCATTCGCAGGTGTTACTTACGAGCTCACTCCTAAATTGAGCACCGAAGCTGGACTTAGATGGGGATTTTTCAACCAAATAGGAAAAGGCGTGGACTATATTTATGAAAATTCTATCGTTGGGCCAGACAGCCCTGTAATAGATACGGTGAATTATAGTACACTTGAGAACATGAAATTTTATCAAGGATTGGAACCTAGGATTGCTTTTCGATACCTTATCAACGATGAGTTCTCCGTGAAAGCGGCGTATAACCGGAATTTTCAATATGTACAAATAGCTTCAAATTCCTCAGCAGGTCTTCCCATCGATCGATGGATTTTGGCAGGAACATATGTTCCACCGATTCGATCAGATCAGGTTTCTTTGGGCTTATTTAGGAATTTCGACGAAAACCGGTGGGAATTTTCTGTGGAAGGGTATTACAAAGATCTGCAAAATGTCATAGACCTAAGAAATGGAGCTCAAGTGTTGTTTACAGATAATGTGGAAACAGAACTTCTCACAGGAAAAGGTTGGTCTTATGGTGCTGAGTTTTTATTGAGAAAAAATATTGGAAGAACTACTGGATGGTTAGCCTATACTTACTCCAGGACTTGGAGGAAAATAACTGACATCTCTCAGGGGCAGAAATACAATCCTCGATTTGATAGACCTCATGACATCACGCTGGTCTTGAATCATGAGTTTTCTCCTTCTTGGTCAGCCGGTCTTACTTTCATATATACCACTGGGCAGGCAGTGTCCTTTCCGATTGGTGTATATGATTTAGATAATCAATCTGTTCCCTTGTATTCAGATTACAGAAATGAAGACCGTTTTCCGGATTATCACCGAATGGACGCTTCGGTCACTTGGAAAAATGCTGACAAAGGGAGGAAATGGAAGGGGAGTTGGAACTTCTCTGTTTATAATCTGTATGGAAGAAAAAACCCATTTGCATATGAATTCAGAGAGATTTATAATGATGACTTCAGATATGACAGCAGTGAAGACGGTCCAATAGTTTCAACCCGCCAAGGCATAGTAATGACTTACCTCTTTACATTTTTACCATCAATCACCTATAATTTTCAGTTTTAACATGAAGAGATTTTGGATCTTGATACTAGCAATAGCTGCTTTTTCCTGTCAGGAAGAAGTGTTCTTGCCTTTGGCGACTATTGATGGGGATGTGCCAGTGATAGAGGCTACTTGGACAGATAATAGCTATTACAATGAAGTCCGTGTCTCACTGGCTGAGGATTATTTTGATACCTTGGAGACTCAGGTAATATCTGATGCGGAGGTATTTATATCTGAAGAAGGAAGCGCTCGTAAAATCCCTTTCGCTTATAATGTGTATTCAAATAGCTATTTGCCACTAAATTCCGGAGGAGAAAGCGAGAGGTGGGGGAGAAGTATCAGCTTACTGTGCGTTGGAATAATAATGTGTTCACGTCATCAGGTACTCTTTTGGCTCCTCCTACTGTGGATAGTGTTACTTATGAATACCAAGAAGAAAGGCTTTTTAGAGATGAAGGCTATTACATTAAAGTCTATGGGGAAATCCCGTTTGAAACAGATAATTATTATAGAATCAGAGTAATTGAGAATGATACCTTAAAGAATAATAGGGATGATTATTTGCTTTTTGACGACACATTTGGGTTAAAATTTTTTGAGGAGGGGCTGGAGCTGAATTATTCCTTTGACGAAGGGGATAAAATCAGGCTTGAGCTTTTTTAGAATGAATGATAGTTCCTATGAATATTTAACTCAATTGGTCAACTTACTCTATAATGACGGTGGTTTGTTCTCACCTCCTCCACAAAATCCAACTTCAAATATTCTAGTGGAAAGTGGTGATTCTGAGGTGTTGGGGTTTTTTAATGTGGCGTCTGTGCTTACTAGAACTATCACTATTGAAGATGACAAAGAGTAGGGTTATTCGAGGAGTATGTATAGGTACTCTTTTGAGCCAGTATGGAGCCAAAAGCAATCTAGGATATTGTTAATTTCATAATTCAAGTAGCCCGTCAGGAGCTCTTTCAGCTTCAATTTTTTCGCTTCCTTATGGAGTAAATGTTCTGGTCCATATCCTTTTGCTAGAAGTTTGCTGAAAATCAAAAAGAAGTTCATGGATTGCTGAGGAGCTGACAGAGATTTGAATGCCGTTAATTTATGGTTAAGGATTGGTCGATTTTGGTCGTCGACGTGGCAATGAGATACTTTTGGCGGCTAATGCGCTTTGTGGAAATGTTACTGAGGCAGGAAGATTTAGAAGTGGAGTATCAAAACTCTGCCATTGGTTAATTTGGTATAAACTTCCTCTTATCTTTTTTGACCTTATACGACCATATAAAAATAATCTTCAAATTGGTTTTTTGCTCTTATGAGCTGTGATCATGCTGATAGGAATTGTCCTTTTATCCCTGCAGCTGACCTTCATTTCAATTACGAAAACTAAATATGAAGGGCTTTTGAATTCATGCCTGTTGAAATCGAAAAAGAGTTAGGGGCTACCTTCCAAATTGGATCTGAGTTATTTTTTGATTTTAATATAGTGTCTCAAAATAATGATTAATAAGGAGTTAATTTTTTTCGAATAATAGTCCTCTACCGTGATTATCAAGTTATATAGCTTAAATTCCGTAGTAATACGAAAAAATCGTAGGATTATTAAAAATTCGTTTATACTTTAGGAATATGAACGAATTGGAACTAGCAACGAAGAAAGGATCATGCGCATATTTTGGAAACTTGAAAAAGCGCTAGTTCGAGATGTACTTGATGAGTTACCTGATCCAAAACCTCCTTACACCACTTTGGCTTCTTCAATCAAGCTCTTAGAAAAGAAAGGGTATTTGGATCACAAAGCTTACGGGACCACTCACCAATACTTTCCATTGGTTTCCCAAGCTGAATACAGCAAGAAAAGTGTAAACCAATTAGTAAAGCATTTTTTTGAAGGTTCGGTGGGGAATTTCCTATCCTTTATGGTGAAGGAAAATAAGATTTCTGATAAGGAAATTGAAGATATGCAACGTATGATTGATGACATGGACAAACCTGCGGAATAATGAATCTTATCCTAACTTATTTAATTGAAGCAAGTATTTGCGTAGGAATCACGGTGTTGTTTTACAGAGTGGTATTGAGTGGACTTACCTTCTTCTCTCTGAATCGGGTGCTATTGATTGCTATGCTGATGCTTTCATTTATCATTCCTTTATTGTCTATCCAAATAGGCATTGCCTCTCTTAGTACAGCCGAAATTATCCTCCCTGAATTTCTAGTAGGTAATGTGGTAAAACGAGATTCAGCGAGCTTTACCTGGCAGGAAATTGTCTTTTTGACTTACCTGGCAGGAGTTGTGTTCATGTCTGTCTATCTGATTTTAGGCTATTTCACCTCACAGCGTATGATTGGCAAATCCAAGCTACTTCGCTATCAAAATTATTGGATCGCTGTGCATCCTGAGTTTATTCCTGCCTCCTTTTTTGATTATATACTTTTGCCGGATTTTGATCCAAATCGAACTGATCAGCGCCAGATCATTTTGCATGAATCTGTACACGTGCGCTTAAAACATAGTTGGGATTTGCTATTGATCCAGTTTGCCAAAATCATCTTTTGGTTCAATCCACTGATTTATCAATTTGAAAAATCCCTGAGAGAAGTGCACGAATACCAGGCCGATCGGGGTGTTACTTCTTCCTATTCCAGAAAGGAATATTCCGGTCTTTTGCTTCAGCTGATCACTAGAGGACAAGGCTGGCACTTCATGAATAACTTTAACCAATTTCAAACCAAAAAACGAATTATTATGATGAGTAAACCAGAATCCCAGAAAAAGGAACTGCGTAGATTTTTACTAGCTATTCCTGTATTTGCAGCTTTATTTTTCGTGTTTTCCTGCGAAATAACACCTGAAGAAGAAATGGACGGGCCAATGATGGCTGGTGAAGTAAAAGAAGTAAAAATCGGACCAGCTAATATTCAGGCTAGAACACTGGGTAAAGATGGAGATCCAATCTTTGATGTGGTGGAAACACAGCCAGAACCTCAGGGAGGAATGGCAGCATGGAATGCCTATCTGAGTGAAAACTTAAGCTATCCAGCTCAGGCCAAATCTGCGGGGATAGAAGGCACTGTTATCGTGGTCTTTGTAGTGAATACCGATGGCACTATTTCCGACGTAGAAGTCCTACGAGGAATCGGAGGTGGTGCTGATGAAGAAGCTGTTCGTGTGGTTGAAAACGCGCCGAATTGGATTTCTGGAAAGCAAAAAGACAATCCAGTGAATACTAGAATGAGACTGCCTATTCGATTTAAACTAAGTTGATCTGATTGACTGTAAAAAACAACTAATTGATGGTGAGTCAGAAAGCTCTTTGAAGAGCTAATAGATCGGAGACTCGTCCACCATACTTAAAAAAATCATACTTAGCCTAGCATCATGAACAATTTGAATAGCAACGAAGAAAGGATCATGCGCATTTTCTGGAAACTTGAAAAAGCGCTGGTTCGAGATGTACTTGATGAGCTTCCAGATCCAAAGCCTCCCTATACCACCTTGGCCTCTGCTATAAAACTGCTAGAAAAGAAGGGGTATCTAGACCATAAAGCTTACGGAACCACTCACCAATACTTTCCATTGATTTCCCAAGCGGAATACAGCAAGAAAAGTGTAAACCAATTGGTGAAGCATTATTTCGAAGGTTCTGTGGGGAATTTCCTATCCTTTATGGTGAAGGAGAACAAGATTTCTGATAAGGAGATTGAAGACTTGCAGCGTATGATTGATGACATGGACAAGCCTTCTGAATAATGAATTCAATTATAATCTACTTAGCAGAAGCCAGTATTTGCGTAGGGATTACGGTCTTGTTTTATCATAGTGTATTGAGAGAACTCACCTTCTTTGCGCTGAATCGGGTGCTTTTGATTGGCATGCTGACGCTCTCTATTATAATTCCACTCCTGTCATTTCAAGTGGGCATTTCATCATTAGCATCGGGCGAAATAACGCTTCCTGAATTTACAGTGGGAGATGTTGTAAAGGGTGATTCTTTGAGCTTTTCCTGGCGGAGGATGGTCTTTTTGACTTACCTAACAGGCGTGGTATTCATGTCAGTTTATCTGAGTTTAGGCTATTTTACTTCTAAACAGATGATACGGAAATCCAAACTGTTTCGCTATAAAAATTATTGGGTAGCAGTACATCCTGAGTTTATGCCTGCCTCATTTTTTGATTACATTCTCCTTCCTGATTTTGATCCAAATAGAGCTGATCAACGTCAGATCATATTGCATGAATCAGTACATGTTCGCTTAAAACACAGTTGGGATTTGCTATTCATCCAGTGTGCCAAAATTATCTTTTGGTTCAATCCGTTGATTTATCAATTTGAAAAAATACTTCGTGAAGTGCATGAATACCAAGCAGATCAAGGTTTGACTTCATCCTTTTCTAGAAGGGAATATTCAGGTCTTTTGCTTCAGCTCATCACCAAAGGAGATGGCTGGCACTTCATGAATAACTTCAACCAATTTCAAACCAAAAAACGAATAATTATGATGAGTAAACCACAATCTCAGAAAAAGGAACTGCGCAGGTTTCTACTCGCAATTCCAGTTTTGGCAGCATTGGTTATCGTGTTTTCCTGTGAAATAACTCCTGAAGAGGAAATGGAAGGGCCAATGATGGCTGGAGAATTAAAATCAGCACAAATAGGTCCTGCTGACCTCTCAGCTAGAAAACTAAGTGATCATGTAGATCAAGTTTTTGATGTAGTTGAAGTTCCCCCACAGCCAATAGGAGGGATATCGGCTTGGCATAAATATCTTTCAAAAACACTTAAATATCCTGCTCAAGCTAGACGCTCCGGGATTCAAGGGACCGTAATTGTTGGATTTATTGTAGAGGAGGATGGTAACCTTGCTAACGTAGAAATTTTAAAAGGATTAGGAGGAGCAGTTGATGAAGAAGCGATCAGGGTTGTAGAAAATGCTGATAATTGGGAGCCAGTGAAAGCAGAGGGATCGAGTTGTAAGTACTAGAATGAGATTACCTATACGATTCAAACTTGCCAATAGCGATGCTAAGATTGAATCAACTTCAGTGTCATCTACTGACAATCTGCCTGAAATCGTTGTTGTTGGGTATAATTAGTTGATAATAAATTGATTAACAATTCTCATCAGCTTTCAAACTATTAAGGTACACTTAACTAAATCAAAAATTATGAAACCGAAAGTCTATAATTTCTCGTCTAAAACAATTTTACTTCTGGCGACGGCTCTACTTTTCTTCGCTTTTCTTCCAAATCAAACGGCTCAAGCACAAACTGAGGCTGGGGAAGTATTGATGGAGACTGATGAAATGCCTCAACCTAAAGGTGGACTTGATGGCTGGATGGCATACTTGACTGAAAATATGAAGTATCCGGTATTAGCAAAGGAAAAGAATATAGAAGGAACGGTGATCGTCACATTTGTGGTGTTAGAAACTGGAGAAATTGATACTGTGGAAATTCTAAGAGGAATAGGCGGAGGTTGCGATGAGGAAGCAATGCGCTTGGTAAAAGAGTCGCCTAAATGGACACCTGGCAAAAAGGATGGTGAACTGGTCAAGGTAAGAATGAGACTTCCTGTAAGGTTCAAGTTATAAATGCCGGATAAATTTCTGAAAAAGAATAACTACAATCCCTTTGTGAAATATACCTAACCTAAAAAGCATGAAACGAACAACCCATAATTTCCCGCAAAAAGTAATTTCAATTCTTTCAATTTTCCTGCTGCTATTGGTTTTTCTACCTATTCAATTAGCTCAAGCTCAAACTGAAGAAGAGAAGAATGATATTATGCCAATTCCACCAGGAGGCATACAAGGTTGGTATTCTTATCTGGGTGAAAACCTCAAGTATCCAGAAAGTGCTAAAGAAAAAGGAGTAGAAGGAGTAGTCATTGTAGAACTTCTGGTGAAAACTGATGGGTCAATTGATAATGTTTCAGTTGTTCGCGGCATTGGCGGAGGTTGTGATGAAGAAGCAATGCGGGTAATCCAAAAGTCGTCCAATTGGACCCCAGGCGAAAAAGATGGAAAGCCAGTTAATACGGTGATGAAGATCCCGATAAAGATGTGCATTAAGTTAAGTTTTAATTAAAGGTGAAAAACATCCGAAGCTTCTTCGGATGTTTTTTTTGTTTATAGGGCAAATAAGCTAGTTTAGCATACTTATTCAGCAAATTGAGCCCATGAATAAAACCAAGCTAGCTGGTAATTTTTTATTACCTATTTCTTTACTGATCTTTTCACTCACTGCTTTTTCATGCAGTGCTGATTTAGAAGATAAAGTTGTTGGAAACTGGCAGGGGTATGATTTTATGTTCCAGAAAACTGAAGGTCCTGATATCGTGGTGACAATCAATGGAGGCTTAGAACAGCATTTGAGAAGTAAGTTGATTTTATCAGATAATGGTACATTTCAAAAGTTGACGAATTGGAGGATCTGGTAAATGGGAAAGGAACTTGGGTGGTAGAAGAGGACAAGTTGATTACCACTAATGAAAATGGTGATAAGCTGATTTACACCTTACTTAAGGTCACTGATAAGGAGTTAATGACATTGCATGAAGTGGATTTAAAAACTCCAGACAGGAACATTGAAAGGGAAAATTATACTATCCTACACTCGATAAACCTGTTTGATGAGGAATAAAATCTATTTTTGGTTGGTCGCATCTGATTCAATGAATTTCTCAAAGTTTAGGTTTGAGCTCCATAATATTCATGAATGGTTTTTTGATTGAGGGCAAATTGAAGTAATTTATCGCCTTAAGTTCTTACCCTAAATAATCTAACCTAAGAAATCATGCAATTATGCAAACTTTATACTGAGGCTTTTCAAAAAGTATGAATTCTTACTGCCATCTAAATTAAATTATAACCTTATGAAAAAGAGAATTTTCTCGCTAGCTATTACTGCTAGTGCATTGACTTTGAGTTCAATAGCAGTTGCCCAAGATAAAACACCTCCACCTATGAGACCGGAGGACTACTGAATTTTACACTCCTGTGCCACCTAAAGTTTACCCAGGAGCAAATAACACAGCTCCTCCCTCTGATGCCATCGTACTTTTCGATGGAACCAGTTTAAATGGGTTTGTAAGTGCAAATGATGGTTCCCCTGCTGGATGGACGATTGAAAATGGAGAATTAGTGGTTACCAAAGGTAAAGGAGATATCAAATCTAAAATACCTTTTGGCGATGCACAATACCACGTAGAATGGTCAGCCCCCACAGAAATTGTGGGCGAAGGACAGGGCAGGGGAAACTCTGAGTTTTTTCTTGATGGGAATGTATGAAGTACAGGTTCTGGATAGCTACGAAAGTAAGACTTATACTAATGGACAAGCTGGAAGTATTTATAAGCAGCATCCTCCTCTTGCAATGGCATCGAGACCAGCCGGTGAATGGAATTATTACGATATTATTTTCAAAGCACCACGTTTCAACAAGGATGGTATTGTTACTTCTCCTGCTACTGTTCCAGTTATTATGAATGGTGTGGTGGACTCAAAATCAGTGTGACCTTGAAAGGTCCAACCGAATACATCGGTATTCCAAACTATAAAGCACATCCTGAGAAGCTTCCAAATTAAGCTTCAAGATCACGGCAACCCAGTTAGATTTAGAAATATCTGGGTTCGAGAACTCTAATCAATTGATATATAAATAGCAGTTAATTTAATTAACTGCTATTTTTTTGTCTATACTCAATAACCCAAAATACTATGTCATCAAGAAGAAAATTTATTCAAAACACCATGTTGTTGGGTGCAGGTTTGGGAATGCCTCAAATTCTAACTGCATCCGATTTTGGCCGATTTACTAGAAAAATCAAGGCGTCTGATCAACTTAACTATGGCCTAATTGGCTGCAAAGGCATGGGTTGGTCTAATATGAATGCTCACCTTAAAATGCCTCAAGTGAATTGCGTTGCCTTGGCAGATGTGGATCAAAGCGTACTAGATCAGCGGACAGAGGATGTTTTCAAACTGCGGGGCACCCGCCCAAAGCAGTACAAAGATTACAGAAAGCTATTAGAAGATCCGGATATAGATATCGTGATCATTGGGACTCCAGATCACTGGCATTGCCTAATTATGTGCGACGCGGTTTCTGCTGGTAAAAATGTTTACGTAGAAAAGCCAATTGCAAATACCATTGAAGAATGTCAGTTGATGGTAAAAGCTCAGGAGCGTTACGGTAAAGTGGTGCAGGTAGGGCAGTGGCAGCGTTCCGGTTCTCAGTACGCAGAAGCAATTGATTATGTTAAATCCGGGAAACTAGGCCAGATTCGATTGGTGAAATGTTGGGCATACCAAGGCTGGATGAAACCGGTTCCCGTATTGCCAAATGGTCCGGCACCAGATGGAGTAGATTATAAAATGTGGCTAGGACCTGCTCCAGAGCGACCGTTCAATCCAAATCGTTTTCACTTCAATTTCCGCTGGTTTTGGGACTATGCCGGTGGGTTGATGACCGACTGGGGAGTACATGAAATAGATATTGCGTTATATGCGATGGGAGTTTCTGCGCCGAAATCTGTAATGGCCTCAGGAGGTAAATTTGCTTATCCAAATGATGCATCTGAGACGCCTGATACCTTGCAAACAGTGTATGAATACGATGGCTTCAATATGCTCTGGGAACATGCTACAGGTATAGATGGAGGGAATTATGGAACGACCGAAGGTATTGCATTCATAGGGAATAATGCCACACTGGTGGTGAATAGAGGAGGGTGGAAGGTGATTCCTGAAACTGAAACAGTGGATGGAAATAGAGTTCCAAAAGTAGAAGAAGTTCCTCATACCAAAGGTGTAGGAAATGCTTTGGATTTACATGCTGTCAACTTCGTGGAAGCTGTTAAGGCCAATGATCCAAGCCTTCTCAATTGCGCAATTCAGACGGGTAGTGTAGCGGCTATCAATGCCCAAATGGGAAACATTGCTTACAAAACCGGAGAGAAAGTATATTGGAATGCTGCTAAAAATCAATTTACCTCGTCCGCTGCGAATGACTTGATGAAAGCCCATTATCATAATGGCTGGGAACTTCCGAAAGTTTAGTTGAAAATCTGATAGTCCACAATTTCTTCTACTTTGAACCAAAAAAAGCCATGGAATTTTGATTCCATCGGCTTTGCGCTTCTTTCAGTAGCAAACCCTTTAAAAGGCTAGGGCAGCAAGCCCAAGTTTACTTTTAAGCGGATTAATAGATTTTAGAATCTGTCCAGAATACTTCTTGAATAAATCATTGCCTAAAATGTCCGTGAGGATTTTAGCATGCTTGCTTTTCAAACCTAGAAATGCAGCTTTCTTATCATCATCAGATTTTCCGCTTTTATCTATATCCATCAGTTCATCTACAAAACTGGAGTTTTCTTTAGTCAGCTTTGATTTCTGATCTGATGATAGATCGAGCCCATCCGTATTATTCAATATTCCCAATACCTGAGAAGTTAGATCCATTTTTGGCACTTTCAATCCTTGGGCGTTAACATTTCCAGCTAGGATAAAGAGCAATGCAAACCCTAGGATAAATTTCAATTTGTGCATAATAGTATAGTTTAGTTAAAATGTTTTTACAGTACAAACTTAGCCAATTTGTATTTTGTCGTAAACGGACGTATTTGTTTTTTTATCTTTTTGCGGTATTCTTTAACGGTTTTTTCTCCAAGGATACTTTCAAACATGCTATTTTGCTCTTTAGCAAGACCAGAGATTTTGGCTATTTTCTTATCGTCTGATTCATCACTTCCTGCTATGCCTATTACCTTATCGAAAAAGGAAGAGTTGCTTTTGCTCAACTTATCTTTTTGATCTTTAGTTATTCCTAAATCGTCGCCTGGAGCGAAAGCACCCAGCATATCCTTTTTGAAATCAGGGGTAGGTAACTTGATAGTTTGCGACGAGGCTTGAAAGCTGATAGCCGCTAAAAGAAAGATAAAGGCTGTAATTAAGTTAGTTTTCATAAGAATTAATTTTATGTATATCCGCTTTTATGCCCGTATGAAGTCAAGAGCGAAAAAGGATAGGTTAAACTTAAGGATTGAGGCCGCTTCTGCCTGTCCCGCCAGTGTGGGAGTCTTTGCTCATCGGCCTTCAGACCGTGACTGGCATCATCGCGGATAATCATTTTTATTTTACTTAAATAATCCCTTCCCCATATCCATCAGTCCGCCTAAATCCATTCCTCCTTTGCCACCGCCACCTAGAAGTGAGCCTAGTAAATCCGATGTCCCTACTTTACCTTGACCTCCCTGAAGTGAGGAAACAATAGACGACATGATGTCATTATTGTCCTGTGGGGCGTCATTTACACGCTTGTTGAAGAAATTCATTATCATAGGCAGTGCAGCTGCAGCAATTCCCATAGCTTGCTCCTTTGAGATGCCGAATTTGTCCATCAGGTTTTGAGATACATCGCCTTGAAGACTATTGATGACCGGGGCACCTGGAGAGGTTTCTTTTCCGGAAAACATTTCCATAATGGCATCTGTATCACCTGATGATACTCGTTTCTGAAGGCTATTCGTGAGAGAATCTTTGATGGCTGAGGCGCTTGCCTTGTCCTGATTCATTCCTTCAAGCATTTCTTGAAGCGGACCTTCCGCTAATTTTAACAATTGATCTAACATGATTTCAAAAATTTGTTTGATGTAATTTCTTTAAAATGGACTTAGATTCCAATTTAATTCCTTTTTAAAACATCTAAATTCTAGGAATGCTTACATGAAAAAGTAATAGTCAAGCTTAAAGTCTATAAACTGTAGAATTGGTATTGTTTATTTCCCACCAAAATTTTGAACCCCAATAAGGTAAGGAACATTGAAAAAATCCTTATTTCCATAAACACTAGCCCCACATCCTAACTTGGTGAAACGAGGATTTAGAATGCTCTTTCTGTGGCTGGGAGAATTCATCCACATCCTTACTGCTTCCTTAGCATAGCTAAGATAAGTATGCGGCAAAATCACCTCACGCTTTGAACTGGCATAAGTATACATTCCCCCAGATTTGGGAATATTGATTTCTCTACCATCCTGATATTGCAGACCAATACTTGAGCTAATATTCTCGCCCACTAGGACTGAGGGTAATCCTTCTAGTGCAAATCGATCATTGACAGTCTTTTTGCCTTTTACTAAACTTTCGTGGGAATAGAAATGAAAATTAACCATATCGGCAGCGTGACCTGAAGCAACTCTTTCAATAGCGTCCGAATGCTCAAAGGGAGGTAAACCATATTTGACTCGTTCCAAATTGGTCACATGAAACATCGCCGCTTGAAGTAGTCCTCTGTCCATCTTCTTATAATTGATGGTTTGATGAACCGCAGCAAGCTGCAGAAACTCTTCTTGGGTAAAGCGTTTATAATCGGATGAGATCCAGGTCTGAGCTGCCAAGGAATGGGCAAATAGAACAAAAACTAAGAGCAGGAATCGGGTACGCAAGGAATACTAGTTTGGCGATTGTGTGGGATATATTCTGAAGAATAGACGATCACTAAGCCAAAATATTTTATGGGAATAGGTGGATTTGTTTGATATCGAACAAAATATCTGTTCAGAATCGTAACACGATGTTTTACTGGGCTCTACCTAGTGTGCTATTATTCAATTGTTTATAGTTTCAGTTGATACTATTTTCGCCAATTTGAGAAGGGTGTTTTGCACAAAAATGCAGGTGGACTTTTATGTCAGACGAGTATACCTTAATTTATTTACGATTAGAGATTTTTTAATAGGTACATCCGCTTTTCTACCAGAAAGGTGGCAAAAGCAATGCAAGACATTTTAAACTTAAGATTGAGGCCACTTCGGGTTTCGGTCCTCCAACCTGATAAGCAAAGAACCTAAGTTGACTGGCCTCATTACGGATAGTCATATTTTTTATAATCCGGTTTACTAGGATTTCACTTTTATATTATTCTAGGTGATTTGCTTTAACTGCCAGATTATTTGGCATTAATGACATTTTTTAAGCAATAAATTTTAATTTGTAGGGAGTTTTCAGATTGGACTATCTGACGAAAATGTCCTGATTTTTCCATAGGTTTTTGAAAACTCCCAGATGATTTTTTTTTCATCTCCAGCATAATACAAGGGCAAAGCACGATGAATATCTGCTTACCTAATTGAAATGTTTCAGTTCTCTTAACCAAACAATTTTTACCTATGGCTACTTTGAAAATCAAGCTGAAAGGACAAGATCATTCTTCATTTCACAAAGGCGATGATAGCGGCTTCGAACTCTACCAATTTGCACAAGCTTTCACGATAGAAAGCCCAACGAGAGGCGACGTACCTGAGCAGGTCCTCGAACTAGATGAAAATCACATTGTTGAATTTGATTTTGAGGATGAGACTGTCTGGATGGGGGATAATGAGACTATTAAAACCCTATTCCCGTTGGAGGTAAAGCGCTCTGCAGATGGAGATGAGCTCTACCTTCCAGATGAGCTGGAGTCTGATGAGCAGGATAGGGGCGTATTCAAAAAGATAGGGATTAAGCTCTTGAAAGTCTTCGTAAAAAAGAAGATAATTCAACCCAAAATTAAAGAACTGGCGAGAAACCTTGAGGATAAGCAATTGGCATTTACTGGGGAGGATTTCAAAAAGGTGAGGCATGGACTGTTAATAGCTTGTTCTCCCAAAATCGAACTTACTCCACTTAAATTTAGCAAGGATAATGTGGCTGAGCTAGATGTGAAAAGTCGGCATTTGCTCTTGCTTCACGGTACGGGTTCATCTACTGAAGGTTCCTTTGGGGAGCTAAAGGAATCCGATGAGTGGCTGAATTTGATTCAGAAATATGGTAAAGAGCATTTGATTGCTTTTCAGCACAGAACATTGACTACCAGTCCTCTTGAGAATATTCTTGAACTGGTTTTGAGTCTTCCGTCAGGTATTCAATTGGATCTTTTGAGTCATTCCCGTGGTGGATTATTGGCGGATTTATTGGCAAGATTTTCTACAAGTCCTGAGGGGTTTGATGAAATAGAAAAGGCCCTTTTAGATAAACATGAGAGGTCTTCAGATCTCAAAACAATTGCGGAAATCAGAGATATTCTTCAAGCGAAAAAAATAACCATTCGCTCGATGGTACGTGTAGCCAGCCCGGCCAATGGTACTACACTAGCCTCAAGTCGTTTAAATATTTTCTTGAATGTGACATTCAACTTACTAGGCCTAGCGGTAGGTCATGTGGGCAACCCAATCTACGTTGCATTCAAGGAGTTTATCATGGAAGCTGTCGCCTGCAAAGATGACGTGGATATTTTGCCAGGTTTGGAAGCAATGAATCCCAAATCTCCTTTCATCAAAGCGATGAATTATCAGGCCTCTGACATTGAAATTAAGTTTCCACTTTTCGTGGTAGGCGGCAGTAGCGAATTGAGTTTGAGTTTTAAGACGCTGGTAGTGATTTTGGGTAAGTTTTTCTTTATGAAGAAAAATGACCTAGTAGTCGATACAGAAAGTATGAAATGGGGGGCAAGACGCTCCTCAGGAAATGTTGCTGTTTATATTCAGAAAAGCGGAGTTATCAATCACTTCAAATACTTTTCAAACCCAGATACTGTCAAAGCTTTGGTCACTGGCTTAGCTGCGGAAGTAGGGTATATTCCGGATAGTTTTGAATTGAAATTAGTTGATAAGGATAGAGGTGCAATAGAAATTGGAGCTTATAAAAAGGATAAGGTCTCTGGATCCCGGCCGATTGCTATTGTGATTCCTGGGATCATGGGGTCAAACATTGGCGAAAAGGATGAACTACTGTGGATTAATTATTGGCGATTCCTGAAGGGTGAATTAACTGGCTTGGCATATAATTCGGATTCAAAGTCTGGTTTATCTGCTCATTCATTGATCAAAACCTCCTACGGTAATTTGGGAGATAAACTTTCGGAGACCTATGATGTGGTTACCTTCCAATTTGATTGGAGAATTCCTTTGAAGAAAAGTGCTGAAGACTTCAAGACTAAAATTGAGGAACTATTGAGCTTTAATCAACCCATTAAAATCGTAGCTCATAGTATGGGTGGAGTTTTGGTCAGGGATTTTATTGTTTATCATAAAGAAACCTGGCAAAAGCTCAATTCCTCTATTGGTTTCAGAGCTGTATTCCTAGGCTCACCACTGGGAGGTTCGTACCGAATTCCATATGTGCTTTTTGGCAAGGATAGCTTGATTCAACTTTTGGGTAAAATAGATATTAGACACTCTACAAAGGAGCTTTTGGAAGTGTTCTGCAATTTCCCTGGAATACTTAATCTCTTGCCAATGAGCAATAATACTCGACATGATTTCTCCGATAGAAACTTATGGGAGCGCATGCGAGCTGCTTCGGGTGATGAATCCTGGCCAATTCCTTCTGCAACAGTTTTGGAGGAATTTGGAAAGCATCAAAAAGTCGTGTTAGACAACATGGACAGCATTGATTATTCGAATATTACTTACATCGCAGGGCAAAGTGGAAAGAAAAGCTTCACAATTTCCAACCTGGATATTGAGGATGGTGAGCTAGTGTTCTCTGCCACAAATGCAGGAGATGAGAGTGTAACATGGATGTCAGGGATTCCAAAGGCTTTTCATGATAAAAACCAAGTTTACTATGCAAATGTGACGCATGGGGGACTTTCTAAGGAAAGGAGTCTTTTCGCTGCCATAGAAGATTTGTTGATTTTTGGAAACACTAAAAGGTTACAAAATAGCCTTCCTAAAACGCGTGGAGACGAAAAGGATTTTGCTCCTTCCGAAACTGAGGTATTTGATATCAGTGAAGAGAATGTGTTAAATACCATTTTGGGAATAGAAGAAGTAGCTGAAAAATGGCAGGAAGAAAAACCTATACTGGTATCCGTAAGCCATGGAGACTTGAAATATGCCAAGTACCCGGTGTTGGCAGGTCATTTTGAGTTTGATGCTATTCTTACTACAGAACATGCGATTGACCGTCAACTTGATGGAGAGCTTGCCAGATTACATGGATTAGGACTTTATCCGGGGCCTATCGGTACGAATCAGATTGTATTAAATGAAAATTTTACCAAATCAACCTTCAAAGGAGGTCTGATTATCGGCTTGGGCGTTCCTGAAGAATTATCAGGATTTGCGTTGATGAATTCGGTGGAGAAAGGCGTTGCTCGATACTTGACAATAAAAAAGGAAAATACTGATGTTCAAAATGATGGAGCTATTGCCGCAACTACTGGCATTTCAGTGATTGCTATTGCGAATGCCTATGGAGGTTTATCCACCGAGAGCTCTATTCGAGCTATTATTCTTGGTATTCAGCGTGCTAATAGAAATATTAAGTCCGTCTATAATGGAAAAATTAGAGGCATAGAGGAAATAGAAATTATCGAAATATTCAATGATAAAGCCTTGTCTATTTTGAAAACCATTCAGCGTTTAGAAGTGGATGATAGCAAAGAGTTTAATGTGGCTTTCAAAGAGAAGGGGTTAAACTACAAACTAGGCAGACGCTGGAGAATTCCTTATGAGAATACAAAAGACTGGTGGACTAGAGTGAGTGTATCCCATGAGTTGAAAATCAAAGAGCAGGGTGAGGTGGAAGAAGCTATTAAAATGTCCATTGCTTCTAACGGTGCAAGCGAAAAGGTGGAGTTTATGCCTGCTAGCGACAAGACCCTGGATGTACTGCTCAAGAGAATGACTTTGGAAAACCAATATTCCCCGGAAATAGCTAAAACAATGTTTGAGTTATTGATTCCATTTGAGTTTAAGGAAGAAGTAAAGCGTCTAAATAATGTCTCTTGGATATTGGATCTGCCTTCTGCAGAATATCCTTGGGAAATGATACAGGAAGATGTGGATGCAGTTCCGCTTTGTGTGCACACGGGCATGATTCGACAGTTGACCACCATGCAATTCCGTAAAAAAATAGCGCGAGTTACAGAGAAATCGGCTCTGGTTGTCGGTGATCCTGTTCTTGATAAGTTTATGCCACAGTTACCTGGAGCTAAACGTGAAGCAGAAGCTGTTGTCACTATTCTCAAAAAAAATGATTACCAAATTCAGAGTTTGATAAGTAGTACTGCCTCTGATATTATCCTTAAGCTTTTTTCCAGGAATCATAAGATCAGCACATTCTTGCTGGTCACGGAGTATTCAAACACGGTCCAAATCACTCTACCGGAATGGTGATTGGCAATGATACATTCTTGACGCCTGCTCAAATAGCAGGAATGAGCTCTTCGGCAGAATTAGTATTTGTGAATTGCTGCTACCTAGGGTTGATGGATAGGGGATCGGAGGAAAGAAGTCAGTACAGGAATAAGTTTGCAGCAAATATTGGTACTCAGCTAATCAACAATGGTGCTCGGGCGGTAATAGTGGCTGGCTGGGCAGTGGATGATGCAGCTGCCTTGGAATTTTCTAAGCAATTCTATGAAAATATGTTTGATGGCCTTGGCTTTGGCGAAGCAGTAAAACGGGCTAGAAAAGTGATTTATAAGGATTACGGTCGAAGAACGAATACCTGGGGTGCTTTTCAATGTTATGGAGATCCATTCTACAAGCTGTCAGAAGAT
>NZ_JBVVUG010000050.1:0-8923 GCF_055809615.1 Algoriphagus sp. 10J20-15 | reverse complement strand
CATTGGCCTTTGAAAAAGATGTTTACTCCAACGCTATAATTTGAAGCGTAGAAAAAGGCGCCATTTTTAGACCTAGTTAATTGCTCAATTTCTGGCTTTTTATCAAGCCATCCAGTGGTGCCCGAGACTATCGGAATACCTCGTTCAATCGCCCACTTAATGTTTTCAACAGCAGCTTCTGGTTGACTAAACTCGATCGCTACATCGATAGTAGCAGGGTCTAGCGAATCTAAATCAGTAAGATTGTCAATATTGATTTTTCCTGCTATACTATGCCCACGTGATTCTGAGAGTTGGCCTATTAACTGACCCATTTTCCCGTATCCGAGAAGTAAAATGTTCATATTTTAAAAGTTGAGTTTTACAGAAAGCCCCACCGAAGTATTGTTTGAAGAAAATCTTTCGTAGTGAGGCTCAAATTTTAATGCGATATCGTCCGATACGTCAAAACCGGATAGATGCGCGTCTACATTTGCATCTATTAAGTTTAAGGCATAAATACCGACTAATAGTAGGTAGCAAAGATCACGGTTTTTTCGCCAATAATTTACATTTCGAACCAATCCATCCCGATTTAAGCTCGGGAAATCGAGTTGGAAGGTCGTTATCAAAATCTGAAAGAGCTTGCTTAAATATCTGATATCGCCTGTTATTGAAATTTATGAAGTAAATATCGGTGATTATACCCCCATAAATTAAAGGGACTTTCCACGATTTTCCATTGTAAACCTGTCCAGCGCCTGGCAAAATTGCTGAGAGGATCGTTGCTTTTTTTGGATTTTTCGGCAGCAAGGAGTAATCGGCCTCTGACTTGGAAGCCTTTGGCTGTTCATTCTCCTCTAATTCCTGAGCAAAAGATGCTGAGCTTAGACTAAAACAAAAAACCAAAAATCCCACTAGAATGAGTGGGGATTTACGTTGAACTAGTCTATGGCAAAAGATGAACCTCAATGTTAGATGATTTCTAGGATTTCCAGAATTCGGTTAAGATCAGATGCAGAATTAAAAGGGATTTTAATTTCACCCTTATTTTTTGGGTTGGACTTTCAATGCTACTTCTAGTCCCAAAGTGTGAGGCAAGTCGCTGCTGGAGTTTGTTGATTTCGTACTTGCGAACTGGATCAAGTTCTTTGTTTGATGGTTTCTCTGGCTTGCCTTCATTTAAAGCTTTTACTAAAGCCTCTACTTTCCTTACACTTAACTCTTCTTCAACCGCTTTTTTTGAGAGTAGCAAGTATGCTTATCTACATCCTCTATATTAATCAAAGCGCGGGCATGACCCATTGACGATTGTTGATCCCGGATCGCTGCCTGAATCGTCGGTGGAAGTTTTAATAGTCGTGAGGTAATTCTTCCCAGTAGTTCTGTCTTTACCGACCCGATCACCTAATTCCTCTTGTTTTAAGTCACATTCTGCTAAAAGCCTCTGGTAGGATTGGGCGATTTCTAGGGCATTTAAATTTTCACGTTGAATATTTTCAATCAAAGCCATCTCAAGCATCTGCTGATCATTTGCAGTGCGGACATAAGCCGGTATTTGAGTTAGTCCTGCAATTTTTGAAGCTTGAAATCTATCGTTCACCAGATATCAACTGGTATTCATCTGTGTCGAGTCTACGGACTGTGATGGGCTGAATGATGCCTTGAACTTTGATTGATTCGGCAAGTTCGGCTAAAGCAGCAGTGTCGAAGTGAACACGGGGTTGAAATGGATTGACTTGAATTTGGTCAAGAGGGATTTCGAAAATTCCTGTTTTAACTACCTCAGGTAAAATCTCCTCAGATTTGTGTTTGGCAGGACTATCTTCAAGCAAGGCTCCAAGGCCTCTCCCCAAGACACTTTTTTTTCGGTTAGGTTTATTATCTGACATAGTTATTTGGTCACTTTTTGTACATCATTTTTCTGTACTATTTCACCCGCCAGATTCGAATATGCTACTGCTCCTTTTCCATCTGCATCAAATGGAATACGCAGGCAAGACCACAAGCTTTAGGAGCTTCGCTGAGTCTTACATTACGAGGGATGATAGTTTCAAAAACCATGTTTTTGAAATGCAATCTAACCTCTTCCACCACTTGATTAGATAGTCTCAGTCGTACATCATACATGGTCAGTAGAATGCCTTCAATTTCCAGATCTGGATTTAGTCTAGTTTGAATGATTTTTATGGTGTTCAATAATTTCCCTAAGCCTTCTAAGGCGAAATATTCACATTGAACGGGGATTATGACTGAATTGGCAGCAGTTAGCGCATTGATCGTAATTAATCCTAAGGAAGGTGAGCAATCGATAATGATGAAGTCATACAATTCTTTGAGGTCTTGAATTACCTCTTTCATCTTTTCTTCCCGATTATCCAAATTGATCATCTCGACTTCCGCTCCCACCAAGTCGATATGGGAAGGCACCAAATCTAGGTATTCGAGTTCAGTCTTATGGATAATCTCTTTCACATCAATTCCATCCACCATGCATTCATAAATACTGGTGTTGATGGATTTGGGATCATGACCCAACCCAGAAGTGGTATTAGCCTGTGGGTCAGCGTCAATCACCAGGGTCTTAAATTCCAGGACAGCCAAACTAGCTGCCAAGTTCATCGCTGTGGTAGTTTTGCCTACTCCGCCTTTCTGGTTGGCTATGGCAATGATTTTTCCCATGGTGTTATTTGAAGAGTAATTTAAACTCAATATTAAGCAAAATGAATTCTTTTCTGGCTGATCTGGCTGCTTTTTTTAGGTAAGGGCGTAGTGCTTAAGTGGAGCATGATAGGGTTAGAATTGACTATTTTTGAATGTTAAGCAATTGGTATTGAGAATCTTGTTTTTAAGATCATGCAAGTTCGATTGCAGTTGAGATTTGATTCCTTACACGGATATTCTTAATTCTAGTTAAGATTAGAAAGAGGATTTAAGATCAACTGTTTGGTGAATGGCTAACTGGGGTTACTTATTATTCGCGATATGTAGTTTGGCTAAGGTGTATGGGTAGCCCTTATGTTGTTCTTCTTTTTTAAAGGGTTTCTATTTTTAAGTATAGACTTGAATTTTAACACTGAGTTTTTGAGTATCAAACTATAATAAAGTTTGAAAAATTGTTGGGAGTGAATTGACGGGTTTTTTTTAAAGAGATGACGGGTTTTTACCAATGAAATGAGGTTGCGGTCTACTTCTTTTCTAGCACAAACATGAATGAAGAGCCCTTTATTGATATCGTGAATGTCATAAATGCAATTCAACTTCTCTGGATCATGAATGATTATCTGTTTAGGGTATTTAGGGATAACATAGTCGACCATTGCCTTTTGCTCAAATGGATAAGGGAAGTTTGCTCTTAGTTTATAAATCTCACTTTCTATATGGATTGCATCTCGATGCACTATTTTCACTCCAGTGTTGACTTTATAATGCCATGGGTGCTCGTGAAAAAGATGGTATAAAATATTCGGAGTGTCCAAGTCAATTTGGCTTTCAATACGGATGCTCAAAGACTTAGGGTAGATGTCGGTGTCAAGCCAAATATACCACTTAGCTTTTGGGTACATTTTTGCAGCTTTAATCAAAAGAAGCGATCTTCTGAAGTGTAGCTCAAAATCCTTATTTGGAACCTTTGTTACCGAATCGTAAAATAGATCGTATGAATTTACCCTTGCATATTCTGATATAGCCCATTTATTCACTTCAGCAAATGTGACTCCACTGGGGTAATGACCTGACACTAAGCATATTTCACTGTTCAATATATCGCTCATATAATTTTATGTAATAATCCTACAAAAGAAATTCTCTAGTAATTTTTTATGATTGTCCGCAATGAGATCAGTCACCTTATATTCTTTGCGTATGAGGTTGGAAGACTGAAACTTCGGCTACGCTCAATGCAAGTGACCGAAGGCCGATGTAGCCTCAACTCCTAAGTTTAACAAATCTTACACTGCTTTTGTCTCCTTACTGGTAGAAAAGCGGTTATACATAAAATTTTTAATGAGTTCAATAAAGGTGAAAAGGGATCAGTCGGAATATCTGGGGAGCAGGTTTATTCACGCATAGATATTAGATAGTCTGAACAGGAAGAATTCAATGTTAGTGACACCTCTGAACTGAGCCCTGAATGCTTTTATTTTTGCATTGAATGATTCTGCTGATGCATTTGTACTCCTGTTTTCAAAGAAATTCAGAATGGAAGTGTAGTGATTCTGTATGGTTCTGGACACGGTATTGAATGATTTGAAGCCTGCTTCTTCCACTTCATTGTACCAATGAGCCAGCTTGGTGAAGGCGACACCTTTTAGCTTGCTTGTTTGATAGATCCTTGCCAGAGATCTCGATAGTTTGTAGGCTTTTTCCAGATCAGGGTAGCGCCGGAAGAGAATCTCGGCCCTGTGTGCCTGCGATATTGTCCATTTATCTTCTCCTTTGAAAAGCAGGTATCTGCTTCTGGCTAACAGTTGTTTTTCGGTATCACCATTTTCGAGCTTGTGTGGAATAAATGTTTTTTTACACTCTCTACTGAGCTCCATTTCCTTGTTCTCCTGTTCAATAGCGTCCCATCTGTGGGCGATTCTCATTTCCTGAACTGCGTCATAGACCAGTTTCTGGACATGAAACCGGTCAGTGACCAATTGGGCTTTGGGAAAACTACGGCGTACGATCTTTTCCATACTGGCGGCCATATCTAGTGTTACTTCCTCTACCTTTTTCCGTTTATTCTCGGGTAGTTGCCTGAGAACAGCATTCACTGTTTCACTTTCAGTCCCTTTTATCATGGCAACCAGAGCTCCCTTCTTACCTTTTGCTGCTTTATTGGTCAGGACAGTATACAGTTCTCCTTGAGAGAGGGCTGTTTCATCAATGCTGAGATGTGTTCCCAGATTTTCAGGAAAAATAATCCAGTCTTTAGCATGTGGGCGTTGTTGCCAGTCCAGGAAGTTGCTCAGATGGAAAACGTATTGATGCTCAAGGATTTTTCCGTTTACCTGGAAGTTATCCGCTAGGCTTTTGCAACTTACCGGCGATGAATCCAGTCGTTCCTTTTTAAAAAAAGCGCGAATTCCTCTGTCATCCGCGTACCATTTGCCACCAAGCTCCAATCTCTACTCACATTCTTTCCTGTCTCTTCATTGAGCCACTTCCTCCTCTTAATATTCAGAAAACAGGCTTTACCGCGCAACGGGAAATCCTGAATACTTACCTCATCATAAAAACCCTTTGAGGTGAGTTTTGACCCCTGAAGATGCTCGGGATGAATATTGAGCTCTTCCAAATAAATGTGGTAAGCATTGTCTTTGAGTCCCGCTGAAGTAACCTTGAAAAATTCAAGCAGGCCCTGAGGCAAAAGCAAGCTGAGGTAGTCCTTTTCTTCCAATTCTTTTTTTAGCAAAGAAAATGCATTGTGTCAATTCCCCCAACTTTTAGGACTGATCCTTAGATTTTGAATAATAATACAATTGAATCATTTGAAAATATATAAAAAAGAAGAGAGCTAAGTGTTAGCTTAGCTCTCTTAAGAATGCAGAGGAAGAGGGATTCGAACCCCCGGTACCTCACGGTACAACGGTTTTCAAGACCGCCGCATTCGACCGCTCTGCCATTCCTCTAGGTCGTCTTCAGGGATAATTCCCTGATTTGGTCTGCAAAGATAAATTAAAAGCTAACTTTTACAAAGCCTCTTTTGCCTTTTTGTTCTAACCCGCTGATTGTTTAGGGATTATTTTTTAAAAAAAATGAGGTTGAAAGAGTTTCCAAATAAAATTTTGGGCTTTTCTACCGGGTTCTAGCTCAAATTAAATAATAAAAATGGAGGTAGATCTTTTGAATAGTGGTGGTTCTGGTTGATAGGATACAAAAATTGCAGATCTATATTTATTCCGCGATAATACTTTCTGTGTCTAAAGTGAGAACTATCCGGTTCCGCACTTCTTTTACGCTTCTTATTTTCTTCTACCAAATCCAAACTCCACATTCACCTCAAAGCATACAATCACAATAATTGAGGTGATCAGAAGCCATAGCATCAACGCAATCAAAGTGCCTATTGAACCATATAGCTTGTTGTAGCTGGCAAAATTATTTAAGTAAAAGGAGAAGCCATAAAATCCAAACGTGATCAATAGCCCTGCTAATTTGGCTCCTGTAGAAAAGAAATTCCATTTGTCATGAACTGCAGGAGCAAATCGAAAAATGAATGCAGTAGTGATGTAAAACATCAAAAGTAATATCAGAAATTTCAGGCTGGAAAATAAGAAAATCATAAATCCCGAATTGAACACCTGAAGCTCATCCAGTCTTCTGATTAATACTCCTCCCACAATCATGACTATGCTGGCGGTGATCACCGTAAATGCCAATACCATCACAATGCTCACTGCGATTCCTCGGCTTTGAAGGAAACCACGGTTGTCTTTGGTCTGGTAAACGGAGTTAAAGGAATTCATCATAGACATTACTCCCTGGGTGGAAGCAAATAATGCAAAGAAAAAACCCAAGGATAGCATGCTCTGTCTTGGCTTGGAAACAATATCCATGATGGTGTTTTCCGATTGAGTATATACTTCTGCAGGTAGTATTTCTTGGATAAAGGTCAGGATATTTTGCGTAGTAATGTATGGGAAAATGTCCTGCAGGTAGGGGATCAAGTTTAGCAAGAAAAGAATTAAAGGGAATAGGGCGATAGTGAAGCTAAATGCCATTGACCCTGCACGCTCGATGATATCATCCTTTTGTAGTTGAACCAAAAATATCCTTCCTACATCAAACAAGTTCTTGTCCGGATCGCCGAAATGAATTTTCTTAAGCTTGCGTGCTTGCCAAAGTAACTTGACTTCTAACCTAAGGATTTTTGTTTTGATCACTTTACCTTACTTCTTGAAAATACGCTTTCAATAAAGCTAACAAATTATGTGGAGGTCTGGTCGGACGATGACTGTCTTTTTTGAGGAAAGTTAGAATAGTCCAACCTTCTGTGATTAATTCTCCCTGCGAATTAAAGACCTGATATTCAAACCTGATTCGGACTCCAGGGAGGGTTGGGATAGTGGTTTTAATGGTAAGTAATTCATCATATTTGCCTGGTTTCAGATATTGGAAATGGCTTTCCACAACAGGCATCATCACGCCCTCATCCTCCATTTCCTTGTATGAAAAACCAATACTGCGCATGGCTTCCACTCTGGCCACCTCGAAGTACATCGCGTAATTACCATAATAGACATAACTCATTTGGTCAGTCTCAGCATATCTTACACGAATTTGAGTTTCTGCTTGATACATACTTAGTAAATCTTGGCTGCATTAAGTGCGGCCTGATACCTTCTTGCATTTGCATTATGCTGCGCTAAATTAGTAGCAAAAGAATGATATCCTGAGAAATCCTCTTTTGCGCAGAAGTATAAAAACTTATGATCTTCTGCATTTAGTACTGCATTCAATGAGTTGATATCGGGTAAGTTTATAGGGCCGAGGTAGGCCGGCATACCTATAAGTATTATAGGGGCTATCAGTTTCTTTATGGACGTTTAGCACACGTTTCAATTCAAAATCTCCAAGTGCAAAAACTAATGTCGGATCAGCTTGAAGTGGCATGTTTAACCGTAATCGGTTTAGGTAGACTCCGGCGATTCTTGGTCGCTCATCAGATTTTTGACTTTCAGCTTGAACAATACTGGCGAGGGTGCTGACTTCTTTAGGAGTAAGCCCAAGTAGGCGGGCCTTTTGCTTTTTCTCTTCTGTCCAAAAACTTTCATATTCCCGGTGCATTCTATCAAAAAGTGCCTCAGCGCTTGTATTCCACCAAACTTCATAGGTATTTGGGATAAACATGGACATGATAGTTTCTTCATCAAAATCAAACTTTCGGATATATACTGAGTCTTGAATTAAGTCAAGAAATTGATCTTTGGAAATCTCCATATTAGCAGTGATTTTTTCCGCTAAATCCTCCTTGGTTCTCACATTATTAAAGGTGACTCGGATAGGAGTTTGCCTGCCTGACCGAAGTAACCTTACTAATTCCAGGTTTGTCATCTTTGGTTCGATGGTGTAAAGTCCTGGTTTTACGTTTTCCTGGTAGTCCATGACTTTGGCTAAAAAGCCAAAACTCACCAAGTCATTTACCACATGATTGTCATAAAGTTTATTTGATACGGTTTTGAATGTGTCATTACTCCCTATTTTCAACATATAGTTCTGATCAGACTCTATCAGCACATTTGGGCTGAAGAATATCTGGTAGAAATAGAAACTCAGGGAGATAGCCATAACCGAAAAGGCAATGACTAGGACGAGGTAGATGTTTTTTCTTTTTCGCTTAGCATACTGATGCCAAAAATAGGGAAAAATCTAAGTTGGAGTTTGTGCCTGAGGTAAGGTAGTGATATCGTTCTAGAGCAAAATTATCTCTACAGTGGAAGTGGTTTTAGTCACCTGCGCTCTTATATTTTTGAATGGGAAGGTGCTTTGCGCGCAAAGATCTAATACTATGAATCTTTCAGGATTTTGGGAATTCCCTGGTGGGAAAGTTGAAAAAAATGAAAGCCCGGAAGCTTGTCTTGTAAGAGAAATAAAAGAAGAATTGGCAATTTCTGTCTGCACACGTGTTGCATTGAAGTCTAGTGAGTATTCTTATTCTGCAGGCAAACTGATACGATTATTGCCCTTTGTTTGCAGTTGGCAGAGTGGAGAAATTACACTGCTTGAACATCAGGAAGTACGTTGGGTATCAAAAGAAAATATAAAATCCCTTAATTGGGCACCGGCCGATATTCCTATCGTTGATGAGCTATTTGAAAATTGGAACAAGATTCAGGATCAACTAGTTAATTATATCAAATGAACTTTGAACTTGTAAATCTCCTTTTATTAGAAATATGTATATAAACTATTATGTGTTGAACACTAGCTTTGGTGGTACTTTGGTCATCTGCCA
>NZ_JBVVUG010000049.1:0-101405 GCF_055809615.1 Algoriphagus sp. 10J20-15 | reverse complement strand
CACCTAATAAGTTCATACAAACAATGAAGCTATCATTTGTAGGAAGAAATCTGGCGATGCTATATAAAAACCATCCCCACATGGATCCAGAAGTTGATGACAAAGGAGGGAACGGTCAAGGGTTTTCTTATGGAGAAATGCCCTCTACCCGAAATCTGGGATTCAATCTTCACGTGACATTCTGATCTAATTCTCTACCTATAAAGAACTTATCATGAAATCAAAAATGACTCAGACGTCATCAACAGACATTATTATTTACCATGTGAGATTCCATGTGGCCAAAAACATCAAATAATAAACACATGAAAAGACTATATAAATCAACCATCGCCATACTTCTTCTCTCTTTTGGTACGCTTACGTCTTGCACCAAGGATTTTGAAGAAATCAACACCGACCCTAACAATCCTGTCTCTATTTCCCCTTCTCTACTTCTGCCAAATGCCATACAAGTAGTAGTAGACAGATACTGGGGACACAGCACCCGATACCAGAGACTGAATATAGATGCCGCTATGTGCTGGATCCAACATCTATCCAGAAACATCTATATCAATGCAGAAGGAGACAGCTATGAAATACCACTTACCATTTCTTCAGGCACCTGGAATAGTATATATAATGAATCGCTGATCAATTTCGAACGGGTTAAATCCTTAACGGCCGCCGGAGCAGAATATGAAAATGCCAACTACTTAGGAATAGCAATGACAATGCAATCCTTCTCATTTGCATACCTGACGGATGTATTTGGCCCAATACCCTATTCTGAATCTCTAAAAGGAACAGCAGAAGAAGCCATTAACTCTCCTGCATACGATTCAATGGAGGAAGTTTATGCTGGAATTTTAGCTGATTTAATGGAGGCGAACGATCTCCTTTCCACATCGGGACCAGCTGTTGTTGGAGACATCCTCTTTAATGGGGATATCATGAAATGGAAACGTTTTACGAATTCCCTCGCTTTGAGAATAGCAAACCGCCAGGCAGCTAAAAAACCTGCAGAATCTAGTGCTATTATGACTCAGATTCTATCTGATCCTGTAAAATACCCAATTATCGAAAACAACGCCCAAGCGGCCGAACTAACTCATTTCGATGTAATTGGAAGCAGAAACAAAATGTTTGATGTATTCTCAACTCGCTCAGACTGGAATATCAGTACTACACTCATCAACAAGCTACTTGAACTTGATGACGAAAGAATCACAGTTTATGCGCAACCATTGGACGATGGTACCTATGCTGGATTGCCAAATGGGCTTACAGATGCAGCAGCTGGCACCTTCAACGCTTCGCGAATTGGACTTAAATATTTGGACCCTACGGCTCCTAGTGTACTAATGACCTATGCTGAGGTGGAATTCATCAAAGCAGAGGCTGCATTAGATGGGGATATAGAAGGTGATGCCTCAGCATTTCTTGAAAGCGCGATTAAAGCATCATTCCATCAGCAAGGTCTAACCATGCCAAGTGATTACATGAGCCGGATAGGCGGAGTAACCAAAGAGAGTATCATGACTCAAAAATGGATTGCTCTTTTCGGGCAGGGAGTTGAAGCATGGAATGAATATCGTCGTACAGGCTATCCAATGATGTCTGCTCCCCATCCTAGCTCGGTCTTTTCCAACGAAGGTGTACTGCCTACCCGAATCGAATACCCTACTTCAGAATACTCACTTAATAAGACTAATCTGGACGAAGGTGTCAGCAAATTTGGCGGATCTGACAACATGAGAACTCCACTTTGGTGGGTAGAATAACCAAATCAACCTCTAATCATTCAATTCAATTTCTTATGAAAAAGTCATTCAACATATACTTACTAGCGGCAGCTTTCATCACCCTTGCTTTCTCTCAATCCTGTGTGGAAGCAAGAAGATTTAGTAACACCAAATGTAGCCTCTCCGGTTTTAATCCTACTCGAAGGAACTTCCTTCGGGGCAACCTCACCAGTCACCGTAGGATCCAAATTTTTGGAACTGGATAAGACCAATATTCTGGATCATACGAAAGGTATGCAGATTCTATACCTGTTCCAAATCTAGATATCGCGGTATTCATCAACAACACGAATGAAGTGGCCAGACTAGTAACCGGTACTGATGGCGCAGCTGATTTGGTAGTCTCTTGGGCTGATTTGGGGCTCTCCGAGGCTTCCAGCGGAAATTCTGTCAGATTAGAATTCGCAGGAACTTACAAAAATGTTCCATTTAGAAAATACCACACCATAAGAGTCAACTAACACTTTTAATAACATCAAAAAATCATTCAACAACCTTATTAAATCATGATGAACAACTCTATTAACAGACGAACTTGGATCAAATCCAGCCTAATGGCAATGGGAACAATGGCTGTCGCTCCAGCTTTTGCACTACCAAAAAATAAAGCATTGGCCGCATATCAGCCAGACTCTATTCTAAATGAGCACATCCCTTTGTTTAATTACAATGAAGCACGGATAGTTGCCAAATTAAATGCAAATGAAAATCCTTATGGGCCTTCACCTAAAGTAATTAAAGCCATCTCTGACTCTATTTCCTTAGGCAATAGGTATGGACATGGAGAAGCAAAAGTACTCATCGATATGATTGCCGAGAAAGAAGGCGTGACACCTGATCACATCATGCTATCTCCAGGTTCATCAGATATTCTGGAAAAAGTTGCATTCGTACAGTTCATGAATGGCGGTAACGTGGTATCTGCAGATCCATCTTATATGTCCTTGATGAATACCGCGCAGAAACTGGGGTCGCAGACCTGGAAGCCTTCTCTATTAACGGGTGACTTTCAGCATGACCTAGATGCTATGGCTAAATCCGTTGACTCAGAGACTAACCTTGTCTACATCTGCAACCCAAACAACCCGACAGGCTCCATCACAGACGCCAAGAAACTGAAAGCTTTCTGTTCGACTGTTTCTGAAAAAACACCAGTTTTCGTGGATGAGGCGTATCTAGAATTCCTTCAAAAGCCAGAAGAATCTTCCATGGTAGGACTCGTAGCTGAAGGCAAAGATGTAATCATCGCCAGAACCTTCTCTAAAGTCCATGGAATGGCCGGCTTGAGAATCGGTTACATGGTAGCACTTCCAGAGCGTATTGAAAGCATCACGTCGAAAGTAAGAAGTACAATGGGACTTTGCGTCACTTCTTTAAATGGGGCTATTGCAAGCTTAAAGGATCCTGGATTTATTACGAGTTGTAGAGAAATGAACACCGAATGCAGAGAGTACACTAAAGGTGAAATCGCGTCTCTTGGGTATGATATTATTCCTTCAGAAACCAGCTTTATGATCTTCCCACTACGTATGGAGGGACAACCATTCATGAAAGGTATGTACGATAGCGGAGTAGGTATTCGAGTATTCAATATCGACAACAAACCATGGTGCCGAGTAAGCATGGGCACAAAAGAGGAAATGGAAATTTTCGTAGACGCTTTCAAAAAAGTGACAGCCTAGTAAGCAAAAATTCGTATGAGTATTGCACTTCAGAAGACTCTATCGCTGATTCTATTAATAGTTATTGGGATTTTTCTCCAGAAAAAACTACAAAATGAGGATCAGAAAAAAGGGTTAAAAACCATAATTCTAAACATCGCCTTACCGGCAATGATTTTTGTGGCTTTGTTGAAAATCGAAATCAACCCGGATCTTCTAATTCTTCCGGTATTGGCATTGGTTTTTAATATTGTGATGATCATCATTACCAAGTTCTCGCTACCATTCTTTGGTATCAAGGCAGATAGTCCGGCTATGCGAACACTGATGTTGCTTCTCCCTTCTCTTGCTCCAGGGTTAACTTGTTTCCCATTTATTGTAGAATATCTAGGAGACGATGTACTGGCTTGGGCAGCACTTGCTGACATTGGCAACAAGTTATTCGTCTTAGTTCTAGCCTATTTGTTAGCAATGTCTTGGTATTACAAAAACCAACAACTCAAGGCTAAATCTAATGGGCAAAAGGTAAAAGAATTACTTCTAGCTATGGTAAGCGAGCCAATAAACCTGGTGATTTTAGTCGCCATTGGATTACTTAGCTTTGGATTTAATATGGAAAGTATGCCAGCATTCCTTAGCTCATCCATTGTTATGATGAAAGACATGATGACCCCGCTTGTCCTCTTATTCATCGGGATAGCAGTGATCTTCAAATGGGACCAGCTACGAATGATTTCATCTATCCTGACCTTTAGGGCAGGGTTCACCTTCTTACTTAGCGGATTATTCATCTGGCTTGTACCAATGCCTTCTGAGGCCGCAGTCTTACTGGCTGTAGTATTTCCTCAAAGCGCCGTTAGTTTTTGGCCTTTTGCACACATGTCCGCAATCAGAAAGCTTGAGTATGAAAATGAATCTCAAAAAGGCAATCCTACCTTTGACCTTGATCTTGGTATCAACGTTTTAGCAGTTTCTATGCCGTACAGCACCTTGTTGATTCTAGGTGTTTTTACATCAGGGAGCTATTTCACATCCCCACTACACGTCATCTCCATAGGAGGATTGCTAGTTGGAACCGCGTTGATTCCAAAGGCAATTCAAGTAGTCAAAAACGCAGATTTCAGTTTTGAAAATTTGAGAGAAAAAGTGCTTAAAGACAGTTCAGTTGAATAATACGATGTAGGTTAATAGAATAACCGATAGGTCTACTAATCAAAAATGCCCTAGCAAATTGCTGGGGCATTTTTTATACTATTTGGCTATGCTTTTACCAAGAACCTATCAATTCTGTGATTGGGTTTGGTTTTGGTGATTTTGATTATCTCTGATGGTGAAGAAATTAGAATCTACATTATTGGAAATCGCATTGATTTTCAATTGAAGACTATCGAGATATTCATGTAGTCCAAAACCAATAATCTCTCCCACTTCTGCAAATTCTAGCTTCGAACGCAATTCGCCAATTGCCTTCTCGGAGGAATTCATATATCCTCCGCCTAAATTTCCCGGAAATATTGTGCAGGCATTTCTCTGCTTCTTTAATACAGTAGTAAATAGATCTAGGGAAATATTTATTCAGGACCAAAAACTCTACAACATTGGCAGATTCAATATTCCCATACAATCTCCGATAAGTATTGAATGCGGTGACAGATTTCAGCAATGCCATCCAATGCAAGAAATCGAGAGGCGTCCCTACCTGCTGATCTGCAGGCAAAAGAATGTGATACTTCACGTCCAAAATCCTAGAAGTCTTGTCAGCCCGCTCAAGATATTGCCCTAGTTGCCTGAAATACCAGCCTTCAATCCTCGCCACACTACTATCAGCAATCCCGTAGATCAATAAGATTTGGTTTTTAACCTTTTCAAAAAATGGCCTTGGATCCTCTTTCTTCCACACCTTTTTCTCCAAGCCTTCCTGCATCATATAATAAAGTTCATTGGCTTTCTCCCAAGTCTCCTTGTTGAGATTTTCCCGTATTATACGGGCATTCTCACGGGCATTCTTAATAGTTGAGAGCATTGAGTTCGGATTCTCGGCATCAAACCCTAAGAAGAATAAAACCTGATTTCTTTCGTAGCCAGTGCACTTTTTCTCATATAGAGCCAAATCTCCAGTAGCAGCGATCAGTGGATGCCACTGCTCCTTGAGATCTACAGGAAGATCCTGCATCAGATTGAAATTCACATCAATAAATCGCGCATAATTCTCCGCACGCTCCAGGTATCTACCCAGCCAATAAATACTATTCGCTACTCTACTTAGCATATTCGTTCTGTTATTTTAATATAAAACCCAAGTATCCTTACTGCCTCCTCCTTGCGAACTGTTCACCACCAGGGAACCTTTCTTTAAAGCAACTCTGGTGAGTGCCCCAGGAATTACTTCTATTTCCTCTCCATATAAAATATAAGGCCGCAAGTCCACATGCCTGCCACTAATTCCTTCATCAGTCAAAGTGGGTACGGTGGAAAGTGACAAGGTGGGCTGAGCGATGTAATTGGTTGGATTGTTTTTGATGAGTTCACGGAATTTCGCATGTTCTTCAGCATCCGCCTTAGGGCCGATCAGCATTCCGTATCCGCCCGCAGCGTTCGTTTCTTTCACTACCAATTCTTCAATATTATCCAATACGTATTGCCTGTCCTTCTCTTCTCGGCACAAGTAGGTCGGCACATTATTCAGGATTGGTTCTTCGTCCAGGTAATATTTTATGATTTTTGGAACATAAGCATAAACGGCTTTATCATCTGCCACACCAGTGCCTGGCGCATTTGCCAATGCGATATTTCCTGCCTTGTATGCTTCAAAAAGGCAGGAACTCCTAGCATAGATTCAGGATTGAAGGTTTCCGGATCCAAAAATGTATCATCTATCCGTCGGTAAAGCACATCGATCTGCTGCAATCCTTTGGTGGTCTGCATATACACACGCTTATTTTCTACGATAAGGTCCACACCATTTACCAGCTCTACGCCCATTTGCAAAGCGAGGTAGGAATGCTCATAGTATGCAGAATTATAAATCCCTGGAGTCAGTACTCCAACAACCGGCTTTGGCTTATCGGAGAGATTCTGAAGCATACGAAGGAGTTTTGTAGGGTAATTCGAAACTGGCATAACCCCTTTTTGATTGAAAATATCCGGGTAAACCCGCTTGATGATTTCACGACTCTCCAGCATATAAGAGACGCCTGATGGACATCGAAGATTATCTTCCAAAATGTAATACTCTCCATCTTTGGCCTTCACCAGATCAGTTCCAGTGATATGACACCAAATGCCTTTGGGAGGAGTGAGTCCAATGCAGGGCTCGAGGTAATCCTTACTTTTCAGGATAAGCTCTGAAGGCACTATTCCGTCCTTCAGGATTTTCCGCTCATTATAAATATCCTGAAGGAAAAGATTCAGCGCATGAGTTCTTTGCTTCAGTCCAGCTTCCAATTTCTGCCATTCCGAATTGGGTATTATCCTGGGTATAATATCCAGATGAAGGATTTTTTCCATCCCCTGATTGTCATGATAGACATTGAAAGTCATCCCCATCGAGCGCTGCGTCTGATTGGCAGAATGCTGCAGATGATTCATTTTCCTAGAACTAGTCTTCTTCAGGTGATTGTAAAACTCCGCATAATGCTCTCTGATCTCCCCTTCTGCGGAAATCATTTCATCGTAATGTTCTCCTGCGTTATATCCGTCTGTCTTCATAAGTTTATTTAAAATCAAACTAGGTTCAAAAAGATAGATGAAAAAGCGTAATTGTCAAAAATTTTAAGAAAATAGGCTCAAATTTTTATTAAAATAAATAATAACACCACATTTTGTTAAAAACAGGATTCATTTCTTACAAATACTTCAATGATGACAATCCAGTAGTTTATCTTATCCTCCATCATAAGTTATGAATTTATTCTTGCCTTAGATTGCATTGTTGGCAGAACTGTTGATTAAAAAATTCTATTTTCGAACCATGGTGAAAAGACTTTTAAAAATTCAGGACAATCAACTGGTAAAGAGAATTACGATTTGGAGACAAATCAAAGACGGACTTTTCATAGCTATAGGAGTTGTGATGGCTAGTATTGGCTTGAAAGGCTTTTTGCTCCCCAACGGTTTTTTCGACGGTGGAGCAATGGGCATGTCCCTACTTCTGGAAATGCTCACCCCAGTCAACCTTTCTGTACTTATTATCTTAGTCAATTTGCCATTCATCCTGTTAGGTGCCAAACAGGTTTCCTTACAGTTTGCCCTAAAAAGCTCAATTGCCATCTTTGGCTTAGCTTTTTTGGTACACTTCATAGAAGTTCCAGCAATCACTGCAGATAAACTGCTCATTGCCGTATTTGGAGGATTCTTCCTTGGGTCTGGAATTGGTTTCGCTATTCGTGGCGGTGCAGTTATCGATGGCACAGAAGTATTGGCGATATCAGTCAGCAGAAAATCAAGCCTAACGGTAGGGGATTTTATCACAATTTTCAATGTTTGCCTTTTTATAGTTGCGGCAATATTCGTAGGAATAGAAACGGCGATGTACTCCATGCTGACTTACTTCTCAGCTTCCAAAACGGTAGATTTCATCATCAATGGCGTAGAAGAATATTTAGGTGTGATGATCATGTCTCCACACAATGAAGACATCAAACAAATGATTTCTCACGATCTAGGAAGAGGAGTAACGGTGCTCAAGTCGGACGGAGGCTATGGCGACAAAGCCAATCAACTACCGGATAGAAAAGTATTATTCTGTGTGATTACTCGACTGGAAGTCACCAAAATGTTGTTAGAGATAGAAAAAATTGACTCCAAAGCCTTTGTAATCCAATACCCTATTAAGGATACTAAAGGAGGGATGATTAAGAAGAGACCGTTACATTAGACTTTAGTAGCTAGACAATAGATTTTAGAATCAAGAGAAAAGAGCCAAAAAATTCGAATTAAATTCGACTTCTTGGCTCTTGAATCTAGAATCTTGGTTCTCAACTATTAATTCTACCTGAATGATTGCTCTGCATTACAGAAAGTCATTCCTTTTTATAAAAGGTTTTTCCAACGCGACGAATATGATCGATCAGTTTTTCATTCTGAATTCGATCTAGACTTTGTAAATCAATTGTATGAGGGAAATCGCTTTCATTTAATTCTGAGATTAGTTCACCTAAGGTAAATCGATCAATCTCATGATCATCAATAACCAAATCCAAATCGCTTCTGCTAGTATAATTACCTTTGGCACGTGAGCCATAAACAAGTACATGGGCGATTTGTGGATACTTTTTGAAAATATCAATTAGAATATCCTTCGTTGAATTTGACAAGCCAAATTTCATCACTAAATCTTAAGATAATGTATCAAAAAGAGCAGAAAGTGCTGGAGAATACTTTTTCTGAATATCTGGAATCACCTCCTCCATTACAGCGAAATCATAGGTATGGCTGAGCAAATTTCGATCATTGATCATGTTTAGCCAGATTTCAATTTGATCAATGTATTTAGCTTTGAATGCCTCTTTCACAACCATTTTAGGAGAAATCTGTGTAAGAACTAGCCCATCTGACTCCATTCTATCCTTAAGCGTTTTCCAACCTAGCTCAAGTGTAAATTCAAATCGCTGAATAATTCCTTCTTTCTCCAACTGGGAAGTTTTAGCAAGATCAAGAGATTGGATCTCCTCCAAAAGTTTCACTGCTTTTGCAAAATTCTCAAACCTCTGTTTCCAACGAATATCATTTTCCATACAGAAATCAATTTAAGGAATTATTTGATGTATGTTATAAATTGAGAAAGGGCGAATAATTGTTCGCCCTTTCCAAAATCTTGACTATTGGTTCTAAATTCTCAAGTCTAGGTACTTGATACTTATGTCTTGCTACTTAAGAAATCGTCGATCCGCTCGCAGTTCCTTCATGCGGCACCATCAGCTTCAGTTTGCCGTCTTTGTCTTCTGCCATCAAAATCATTCCTTCAGAGTCGATTCCCATCATTTTTCTTGGGGCCAAATTGATCAGCATTGTGACTTGTTTCCCTACCAAAAACTCTGGCTCGAAATGCTCAGCTACACCGCTAAGAACTGTTCTTTCACCTAGTCCCATATCAACTTTGAGTTTAAGTAACTTCTTGGATTTTGGCATTTTCTCTGCTTCCAAAATCGTAACTACCCGCATATCCAGCTTCGCAAAATCATCGTAGGTGATTATCTCCTTCATTGGGGTCACAGGTGCATTTTCAGCTTCATTCATCTTCTTGGCATCTAATAGTTTTTGTACTTGTTTTTCTACGGTTACATCTTCGATTTTCTCGAAAAGCAATCCCATCTCTCCTAGTGAAGTCCCTGCTTTGAGCAGCTCACCTTGACCAGCTTCAGACCAATCAATCTTATCCATTCCAAAAAGATCCACCAGTTTCCCAGCAGTAAATGGCAAGAATGGCTCAGACACAATAGCCAGATTTGCTGCAATATTCAAGGCAATATTGAGTATTGTCGCAGTGCGGGTTTCATCAGTTTTAATGACTTTCCAAGGCTCAGTATCAGCCAGGTATTTATTGCCCAAGCGGGCCAAATCCATCACAATTCCCAAAGCCTCTCGGAAACGGTATCGCTCGATGGATGCGGCAATTTTCTCAGGGAATTCTGCCAATGCATCCAAAACCTCCTGATCATAGCCAGTCAATTCTCCACGCTGAGGGATGGTTCCCTGATAGTATTTATGCGTCAAAACCACGGCACGATTCACGAAATTCCCGTAAATAGCAACCAGCTCTGAGTTATTTCTAGTTTGGAAGTCCTTCCAGGTAAAGTCATTATCCTTAGTTTCAGGAGCATTAGCAGTCAGCACATAGCGAAGCACATCCTGCTTGCCAGGGAATTCCTCCAAATACTCATGCAGCCAAACTGCCCAGTTTCTAGAAGTAGAAATTTTATCTCCCTCCAGGTTCAAAAACTCATTTGCAGGAACATTATCTGGAAGAATGTACTCTCCGTGAGTCTTGAGAATAGCAGGGAAAATAATACAATGGAACACGATGTTATCTTTTCCGATAAAGTGCACAAGTTTGGTGTCTTTATCTTTCCAATACGGTTCCCAATCGATTCCTTTTTCCGCAGCCCACTCTTTAGTAGAAGAGATATATCCTATCGGTGCGTCAAACCATACGTAAAGAACTTTGCCCTCTGCGTCTTGCAAAGGCACTTTGATTCCCCAGTCCAGATCACGGGTCATAGATCTAGCCTGCAAACCATCACCAGCTTCCAACCATGATCTACATTGTCCCAGTACGTTATTTTTCCAATCATCAGCGTGATCCTCTAGCACCCATTTTTTCAGAAAACTCTGATACTTTGCCAAGTCCAAAAACCAATGCTTGGTTTCTTTCAATACTGGAGTTCTTCCGCTTAGTTTTGACTTTGGGTTGATAAGATCTGTCGGGCTCAATGAGCTGCCGCATTTCTCACACTGATCACCATACGCGTTTGGATTGCCACATTTTGGGCAGGTACCTTCTATGTATCGATCTGCCAAAAACTGATTAGCTTCCTCGTCATAATATTGCTCCGTACTTTGCTCGAGAAATTCGCCTTTTTCGTACAAGTCCTTAAAAAATCCCTGTGCAGTTTCATGATGAATTGGCGCAGAGGTGCGGGAGTAGTGATCAAAACTGATCCCAAATTCCTGAAAACTCCCCTTCATGATCTGATGGTAGTGATCCACCACTTCCTGAGGAGTTTTTCCTTCCTTTTTCGCTTTGATTGTAATCGCAACTCCATGCTCATCCGAACCACAGATGTATGCCACATCCTTGCCTAAGCTTCGCAAATAGCGTACGTAAATATCTGAAGGGATGTAACATCCAGCTAAGTGACCAATGTGAAGTGGGCCATTCGCATAAGGAAGCGCAGAAGTAATGGTATATCTTTTGAAATTGGTATTGCTCATAATCGTTCTAAGATTCGAAATAGTAAACCCCGCTTTGAAATATAAAATTCATTGCAGAATAAGGGTGCAAAGATAGGGAAATCAGGCTTAGGCTGCCTTAGGCATTTGCAAATTCATTGCGGGCCTCATCCGTTAGAATGCCTTTATAAATAATAGAGATAGCCTGATCGTAGATGTCTGCAGGAGGAATCTTCATTCCTTGTTGAATTGGCTCAGGAAACTGTGAGATGAATTTTGGGTCCATAAGAGACTGTATCGCGGTAGCGTAAAGCATCACGACCAAATTGACATTAACAGCAGGATTAACCAAACCCTCACTAATCCCTTGATCCAGCAATTGTTTGAATCGTATATAAGCAGATTCCTTTATGTACTGCTCCAAGCCCTCCCAAATTTCAGGCGCATGTTCCCGTAGGTCTTCGAATAACTCAGGATTAATTGGGCCTAGCAGGGAAGCCATCACCGTCAATGTAGATTTAAGCTTCAGGGGAAATGAAATGTATCGATTATCTACAATTGCCTCCACTTTGGCTGTGAGCTTAGTTTTGGTCACTTCAAAGGAAGCTGCCAGCAATTCAAATTTTCCTGGATAATACTTATAAAGTGTCTTTTTGCTCATGCCTAGCAACTGGGCGATATCGTCCATAGTGGTATGGCGATAGCCTTTTTCCAGAAAAAGCTTGTACGCTGCATCCAGAATTTTGCTTTCAATATTGGCTTTATTAGGCATGGGAGGGGCAGAAATAATCAACAGCAAAGGTTTAAAATAATGCGAGGATATGCAATAGACTGCTACCGTCACTCCCCATAGCTGTGCTGATCGTATGAGAAAACAATATTTGGTACTGTAAAAATTGGAAATAATACGAAAGCAAAATATTTAAACCCAATTTTACTTGACAGATTAGGTGAAAAAATTACTATTTTGGATTCTGACTACCTAAACAACCCATCAATTCAGATAGCAAAGGTCAAAATGATTGTAAGAAGCCGGTTCAATTCTGTAAACTCGATACTATTACCTCTCTTGCTTATTTTATTACTGGGTGCACTCGCCCTTCTCATAATATTTATTTCCTTCGAAGATGTAAAGAATGGGAAGGTAAATTCAATTTTCAAAACGCCAATCTATGGAAGTCTTATTCTATTTGTAGCGATTATTGGGACCGTCATTCACTACATAAAAATGTGTAAATCTATCGAGATTGATAGCAAGGGAATAAACGTCAGCAATCTTTTCAATAAGCAATCCATTCTCTGGAGCGAGATTAATACGATTGAATTGATCGGTAAAAGCCAAGTTGCAAATTCCCCCTTGGACGCAACAATCCTTAACCTCAAAACTGGCAGGAAAATCGACTTAATAGCTTCCCGTTATGAAAATATGCCTGCCATCAGAAAAACGCTCCAGCAAATAATTGAGAGCAATGATCAAATTTTGCTCAGCCCACTTAAGGCAACTTCGAAAGTTGACACTACTGACACTATACATCTCAGTAATAGGACAAAATACAGTGGAAACCATATCCTATCATTTAATGGAATTCTGCTTTACGGATGGATAATCTTCTCAATTTTTATAGTATTTACTTATCCTAATTCTGGAGGTCTAATTATAGGACTTGTTATAATGTTTGGTGTCTTATATGGTTATCTCGGCCTCCAACTTCACTATTTTTATATGGACCAAAAAAACCTAGTAGTAAAAAATCATGTATGGCCATGGGTGAATGATAAATACCGAATAAAAGACATCAAACAAGTCATAATAGAAGCACCATATAAAAAATCAACCTCATTAAGAGTGATCACAAATGGCTTCATTTCAAAACTGTATTCTGGGGGAAGTTTGAAATTCAGTATGTGGAAAAAGTTCTTAAAGGATATTCAAAATTTTAATATTGACGCAAAAAATGAAGCTGGCTTTTAGCTCACCATAATTCCTTCGTACATGTTTCAGCTCATTATGTTTTGTCCTTTCATCTGATAGAATTAACATTTCCATTTCTCCTTTCTTGGCGATCTCTGCGACTTTGCGGTAAGTATATATTATTTTTACAAGCCCTAATTTTTCTATAAATCTCATGACTCATCTAGAAGCTGCATTCCGAATCGCTGAACTCACAAAGGAACTCAACCACCACAATCACCTCTACTATCAAGAAAGCAGGATAGAGATCTCTGATTTTAAGTTTAATCAGTTATTGAAAGAATTGATCCAATTAGAAACTGATTTTCCAGATCTATTAGACCCGGATAGCCCCAGCCAGCGAGTAGGTGGAACCATTACAAAGGAGTTCAAAACTGTGAAGCATGAAACTCGCATGCTTTCTTTGGGAAACACATACACTATTGAAGATCTGAAAGCTTTTGACGAACGAGTACAAAAAGGCTTAGGGAGTACAGATTACGAGTATTTCTGTGAAATGAAATTTGACGGTGTAGCTATCAGCTTAGTTTATGAAAATAGAAAATTAGTACGTGCTGTCACTCGTGGAGATGGAAATAAAGGAGATGATGTCACAGCCAATGTGCGAACCATTCGAAACATCCCATTAACTGTTTATGGAGAGGATATTCCTTCAAAATTTGAAGTTCGGGGCGAGATCTTTTTGCCTTTGAAAGAATTTGAAAAGATCAATAAACAACGGGAAGAAGCTGGCGATGCATTATTAGCCAACCCAAGAAATGCAGCTTCAGGAACACTAAAAATGCAGGATTCTTCAATCGTAGCCAAGCGTCGATTAAACTGCTATTTTTATCAGCTTTTAGGAGAAAATCTAAATGTTTCCACACATTCAGATGCGATTCACTTGATAGAAAAGTGGAGATTCAATGTCTCCAAAACTTATCAAAAGGCACAAACCATCCAAGATGTCTTGAACTACATTGAAGAATGGCGAGAAAAAAGGCATAAGCTGCCTTTGGAGACCGATGGCGTGGTCTTAAAAATCAATGATTACTATCAAAGGGAAGAACTTGGGTTTACTGCAAAAAATCCACGCTGGGCAATAGCCTACAAATACAAAGCAGAAAGTGTGGAAACTGAATTACTTTCCATCACTTATCAGGTGGGAAGGACAGGAGCCATCACTCCCGTTGCAAATCTTTCTCCTGTAAGTTTGGCAGGCACCACAGTGAAGCGTGCTTCTCTCCACAATGCCAATGAAATTGAGCGGCGGGGTTTCCATGAAGGTGATGTTGTCTATGTAGAAAAAGGAGGAGAAATCATCCCCAAAATTACAGGAGTCAACCTTTCTGTAAGAAAGCCTGATGCAAAACCTATTCAATACATTACTGTTTGTCCTGAATGTGGCTCTAGTCTGGAAAGAAAAGAAGGGGAAGCCAAGCATTATTGTCCGAATGCAAGCTCCTGTCCTCCACAAGTTTTAGGTAGGATTGAGCATTTCGTTTCCAAAAGAGCCATGGACATTGATTCTTTGGGAACCGAAAGAATCCGAGCCTTAATCGATCAGAAATTCATCCAGAATTACACCGATATTTATTTACTCCAGCAAAAACAAAAAGAACTCTTGGGGCTAGAAATGAGCCATGACCAATATGAAAAGGAAGGAAGTGGTATACTTTATATCACGTTGGAAAAGGCACTTTTTGCCCTAACGGAGCAGATTTCATTAAAGCAAATCCAGCAATACCTGAAAGAAGCTACCGAGCTTCCGATGATAGAAATTCTTCGACACTTTCAGGTACAAATTAGAAAGTGGAATAAAAAAGTTGCTTCTAATGTGGGAATGGTTGATATCCTAATCAACTCTTTGAAAGATCATGCAGAGTTTCCAAAACTGGAAGACTACATTCCTGTTGCTGTTGTTTTGGAGATTTTCTTGGGTCGTCGTGTAGCTTTTGAAGTAATTGAGGAAGCGAGCTATAAAGAAGGAACAGTCCACGGAATCATGCTTCGTTTGAATTTGGATCTTTCAGATGAATTGAGAGAACGTATCAAAAAACTCAAAGCAAACACCTTTCAGGACGGAGTCATCAAAAACATGATGGAAGGAATTGCCGCCTCTAAAAATCAGCCTTTCGAAAAAGTTCTTTTCGCATTGGGGATTAGAAATATCGGCGAGAACACCGCTCAGTTGCTTGCCAGACATTTTGGTACAATTGAGAAATTGGAAGCTGCTACTTCTGAGCAGTTATTAGATATTAATGGTGTGGGAGAAACGCTGGTTCATAGTATTCACGACTTTTTCGCACAGGCAAAAAACCAAGAGATCATCACTCGCCTGAAAGGTTTCGGATTGAATTTCGAAGTCAGTGAAAGCGAATCGGTCAAACTTGGGAATTCACTTGAAGGCAAGAGAATTTTAGCCAGCGGAAAATTAGTGCATTTCAAACGCGATGAAATCAAAGACACCGTCATAGCACATGGTGGACAATATATTTCCTCCGTTTCCAAAAATCTTGATTTCATCATCGAAGGCGAAGATATGGGGCCAAGCAAAAAAGAAAAGGCTCAAAAGCTCGGCGTTCCTATGATTAGCGAAGAGGAGTTTTTGAAGATGATAGGTATGTAGAGATTATAGTCATCAGTCGCAGTCTCAGTTTGTGATCCCCCAACTGCGACTGGAAACTGTGACTGAATACTAGAAAACCCTTTTTTTCAAAAAACAGAATGTCAATTCCTCTCATCCCATTATCTTTAGCCTCCCAAACCTTATACCCATGCACCAACTTAAAGGAACCGGCGTAGCCCTTGTCACCCCATTTCATGACGATTACTCTATTGATTTCGAAGGACTAAAACGTCTAATCGATCATGTGATCGACGGCGGAGTGGATTATTTGGTGGTTTTGGGTACGACTGGGGAGACAGTTACGCTTACCTCTACAGAGAAAAAACAAGTGCTAAATGCCTGTTTAGAATACAATGCCGGACGTGTGCCTGTAGTCTACGGCATGGGTGGCAATAATACTATGTCGGTATTGAGTGATATCGCAAACACAGATTTCACTGGTATTACGGCAATTCTATCTGTAAGCCCATATTATAACAAACCTACTCAAGCAGGGATTGTTGCGCATTACAAAGCAATAGCCGATGCTTGTCCAGTGCCAGTGATTTTGTATAATATCCCAGGCAGAACGATGTCTAACATCACGGCCGAAACCACCATTAGTCTCGCTGAGCATTCCAACATCATCGGCATGAAAGAAGCTAGTGGAAACTTGGAGCAGTGTATGCAAATCGCTGCTAAAATGCCAAAAGACTTCTTGCTTGTTTCCGGTGATGACCTAATGACCAAAGCTCTCTATAGTATTGGCGGATCGGGAATTATCTCCGTGATGGCAAATGCGCTTCCTGCGACATTCAAAGCCTTGTGCCATGGTTCAGAAGAAGAAAGTCTTCAGGCCGCATTTTCGCTCTTGCCGCTGAATAGCCTTATGTATGAAGAAAGCAATCCTGTAGGGATTAAAAATCTACTTAGTCACATGGGAATTTGCGACGATCAGGTAAGACTACCCATGTTACGTGCAAGCTTAGGTCTAAACCAAAAGATCAAAGCAGAATTTCAAAAACTCAAGTAAGAATGCAAAATGCCAGATCGATATCTGAACTCAACAGGCTGATACAATTGGCCTTGGAGACGGAATTGGATCCGGTGATTTGGGTGATCGGTGAAATCGCAGATTTTCGCCAGGCTCCGCAAGGGCATGCCTATTTTGAATTAGTAGAAAAGCAGGGAAATACCGTACAAGCGAAGATCAAAGCAAACCTTTGGTCTTTTGCCTATAGAGCCGTAGCAGCAAGATTTGAATCTATTACAGGATCCAGCATCAAAAACGGCATGAAAGTACTAGCTCAAGTAGCAGTGAACTTCCATCCTGTCTATGGACTGAGCATCAATGTAAAGGATATCGACCCCTCCTTTTCCTTGGGTGAAAGAGCTAGAATCCGCCAAGAAACCATAGATAGACTTTCCAGGAAGGTTTGCTTCGTCTAAATGGGAGGCATATTCTACCTGCTGTTATCCAGAGAATCGCGATTATCAGCAGTCCGACCGCAGCTGGTTACGGTGACTTTGTTAATCAATTGGAAAATAATGCCTACGGTTACCAAGTGTATCACAAGCTATTTCCTTCAGCAATGCAAGGAAATGAAGCGGTGGTCTCTTTGACCAGAAGCTTGGATGAAATAGATGGGGTAAAAGAAGAGCTGGGAATAGAAGCCGTCGTAATAATACGGGGTGGTGGTGCACAATTGGATTTGGATTGCTTTGATGATTACAGGCTTGCTGCCAAAATTGCAAATTTCCCGCTTCCGGTCTTAACTGGAATCGGGCATGAGCGGGATGAAAGCATTGCAGATTTGGTGGCACACACCAAACTCAAGACCCCAACAGCAGTGGCCGAGTTTTTACTTTCAGGCTTTCGGGAATTTGAAGAGAATCTTGGATTGGCAATGCTTCGTCTGGATCGGGCAACGCGACAAAAACTTGCCGAAGAGCAAAACAGAATCCATCAAACCTCTCATCAGATAAAGGCTTTGGCGGAAAGCCGACTGAAACTTGAAGCAGAGAAGTTAAATTCTTCGATTACTCGCATCCGAATTTCTGGAAGAAACATACTTCAGATTCAGGAAAACAACTTGGCTTCATTTGAGAAAAACATGATTCGGGGATTGGATACTTTTTTGAAAAAGGAAAAGCAAAACCTAGACTCCAAGGAATCTTTGCTTCGCCAATTGGATCCAGCCTCCATATTAGCCAGAGGATACACGCGCTCAGAAATCTATGGAAAGCCCATTAATACTGCAAAAATCCAGCTTGGGGATAATTTGCAAACCCATACGTCCAAGTATAAAATCAGCAGCACAATTACACAAATTGAGGAAAAATGAGTGAACTAAAGTACAATGAAGCTATGAGCCGATTGGAGACAATATTGGCGGAGCTAGAGGAAGGAAAGAAAAGTGTTGACGAACTTTCTGCACTAGTAAAAGAAGCGGCTGAGCTCGTGAAATCCTGCAGAACTAAGCTAAAAACCACAGAGGAGGACATCAAAAAAGCCTTTGAAGGCGCTTAAATTTTTATTTAAAATATACTTTTTTCCGCTTTTATCTGTTTTAAATATAATTCCATGCAGGGTATTGGCATATTTGTTGCCAAATTTGCAATCAAGTCCTACGCTAAGGTCATTTCACTTATTTAGGAATCTCTATTATGTCAACTCTTTTCAAGCTTTCCGCACTAGTTATATTTCTTTTTGCCAGTATAAATTTACCGGCCCAGAGCTTTTATAAAGAGAAAAATTCGAGAGACAATATTCTGAGCATTGGGGTTGGTCCTTCTTTCGCTTATATGGATAATGGTGGACAATACCGAGCTATAAATTTTGAAATAAAGCCTTCAATTTCTGCTTCATTGACCAAAAGGCTAAATGACCGATTTGAGGTAAGGGCAACTGGTGGCTTACAATGGATCTCTAGTGGAGGTGACCCTAACAAGGCTGTAACCGATATATGGGCCGCGAACAATTCAGCATTTACCGCAGTAGGATCTGTTTATTATTTTGACATTATGCCAAGTATGTATGTTGTCCCTTTTGGAAATCATATGAACAGAAGCATGTTTAATTTCTACATTGGCCTTGGCCTTGGAGTAATGCATGCAAACACAGATCAAACCAAATCTTTTAGTGAAGATGAAATACCGACCAATGAAAAAATCACCACAGGTTATGTACCAGTCAGAGGCGGAGTGAGCTATACGCTTGGGCCGTATTCAGACATTGCTTTGGAAGGGACCTTGCTAGCAACTTTCACCGACAACCTAGATGGAAATGTAGGTTTCAATAGATTTGGAGACCATCTGGTACAGGGACAAATCGTTTATAGAAGATATTTCTTCTCCCAGTTTAAGGATTAAAAAACCATACAAGACACATTGAAAAGAAAGCCCGTTCATCTCTGAAGAACGGGCTTTCGTTTGTTTAGGAAGTCACCTCTAAAAATTTCCGAGGAAGGGAGATTAGCAGATTTTGGTAAATACCAGGAATTCTAATCAGGAAGTAATCCTTATTTCCTTTCTCAATGACTTCTCCAGTCATATTCTGAAGAGGCCCACCGATGACTAGTACTTTTTCTCCTGGATCAATACTAGACCCGTCAGATTCAACGCCTACACCAGTTTCTATAACCCGCTTAATAATATCCAGATCTTCTTCTCGTACAGTGGCATGATTCCCGGAAAAATGAACAAATTTAACTGCTCCAGGAACCTGTAGACATTCCCAAAGTTGGTTTCGTTTCGTTTTAACGAAAACATACCCATTGAACATGGCTCTTTGCACTTTCTTCTTACGGTCCGACCATTGCCGCAGCTCCTCAATCATCGGCAAATAGACTTCAAAGCCTCTTTCCTTCAATCTATCTGCCACTTTCTTTTCAGATCGTGAAGTTGTGTACATCACATACCACTTTAGTTCTTCCATCTCTTCATTCAACTATTTGGGATGGCGAACTTACAAATTCCATGCTTGAAAGGGAAAAAATATATCCCTCAAAACATAAAAAACCTCCGAGACATAGCCCCGGAGGTTTTAACAAAAAAAACCACCAACCTTAATCCAATCAAGATTTAAGTTTGCTGATTCTCATGTTGAGTTTATCTGCCAACAAATACATGACTGGTACGATGACTAACGTAAGGAAGGTCGCAAAGGTTAACCCAAATATTACCGTCCAAGCCATCGGCCCCCAGAAAGCTGCGTTATCCCCTCCCACATAAAACTGTGGGTCAAATGAGCTAAGCAAAGTCCCGAAATTAATGTTCATACCAATCGCTAAAGGAATCAATCCTAATACCGTTGTGATCGCTGTCAACAACACTGGACGTAGTCTGGTTTTACCAGATTCCACAATACTTGCTATCATCAGTGGGAAAGGCAAATGCTCTTTTGGCCCCATACCAAGCTCGTCTCTTTTTCGCTCACGCACCAAGTTGGTGTAGTCAATCAACACGATCGCATTGTTTACTACAACACCGGCCAAGGAAATAATCCCGATACCTGTCATGATCACAACGAAATCCATATTGAAAATCACTAGGCCCAAAAACACCCCAATGGTACTCAAAACAACCGACGCCATGATAATAAATGGAGTGGTAACGGAATTAAACTGCGCCACTATGATTAAGAAAATCAATGAAACAGCAATTCCCAAGGCGCCCATTAAGAACTCCATTGATTTCTGCTGCTCTTCCTGCTCACCAGTGTACTTTACTGAAATTCCATCAGGCACTTCGTGGTTTTGAAGAGCTGCTTGAATCTGTGAATTCACCACAGTGGCATTGTAGCCATCGAGCACATTGGAATAAATCGTTATGGCTTTCTCTAGATCTTTTCTTTTTACCGATCCATAGGTAGAACCATATTTCACTTCAGCTACCGCTGATATAGGCACTTCTCGTTTCTCACCAAACTTATCTCTAAAGCCAATCTTCTTATTGACCAAGGTATTGATATCGTATCTAAAACCTTCTTTTAACCTCAGCTGAATAGGATAATCATCCTCTCCTTCTTTGTATTTGGAAACTTCCAAACCAAAAAGCGCAGTCCTAAGGTCAGTTGCTATTTGGGATGTGGAAAGCCCAAATCTCCTAGCTTTTTCACGATCTATATCCAAAATAACTTCTGGGTTGCCAAGTGACAAATCAGACTTCAATTCTTCAACACCCGGAATATTTTGATCGTTTAGGTATTCTCTTGTTTTGTTGACAAAAGCAATCAACTGATCATAATCTTCTCCAGCAAACTCCAAATTGATAGCTTTTCCTACTGGAGGTCCATTTCTCTGCTTATCTACAGTCACCAAAACACCCGGATATTTCACAGCCAAGTCACGAATCACTTCCATAGCACCATTCGTATTTACGCCTTGTCTGTCGATGTAATCAACAAATCCTATGGTGATCTTGGCTTTGTGCGGAGTTGGCTGATTGCTCGGCCCCTCAATTGGATCGCCTGTACCTTCGCCAACCTGGGAAATAACAGACTCCAAAATATCCTCATAATCTGCTAGCGCCACCATTAGTTCGTCTTCCATTTCGTCCACAAAGTCATTTGTGGCTTCTATATCCGTTCCGATTGGAAATTCCACAAAGACATTGATCAGCTGCGGCTGGTTATCTGGAAAAAAGAGTACCTCAGGAGCTCTAACTACAAGCAACATCAGGGATAAAACTAGTAATAAGACAGTCCCGCCTAAGAACCCATAGGGCTTTTTACCATTGAGCGCATAAGTCAATATAGACTCATACATGTTTTCCAACTTAACCAAAAATACTGTCTGAAACCATCGGATTGCCTTTCTAAGCAGAAAGACATTGAAGACAGTCAGCAAGGAACCAATGAGCATCAAAGAACCGAAAGCTGTCCAACCTATCAGATAAAACAGTGCAGAGAAAACCAATAAAACCCCTGCTACAATGATGGATTTTTGCTTCGGCTTATCTTTTGTCACATCCTCAACTTTCATATATAGCGCGGTCAACACTGGATTTATAACCAGCGCTACAAAAAGGGAAGATGATAATACGATAATCAAGGTAATAGGAAGGAACTTCATAAACTCCCCTACCGTATCCTGCCAAAAAGCCAGTGGAAGGAATGCAGCCAGCGTAGTAGCAGTAGAGGTTATAATCGGCCAGGCTACTTCTCCCACACCTTCTTTTGCTGCTTGCACAGCGCTCTTTCCTTCGGACATCAATCGATAGATATTCTCTACCACCACAATACCATTATCCACCAGCATACCCAGTGCAAGAATCAAAGAGAAAAGCACCATGAGGTTCAGTGTAATCCCAAATGCATTCAGCACCAAGAATGAAATAAACATGGAAAGTGGGATCGCGATACCTACAAAAAGTGCGTTCCTGAAACCTAGGAAAAACATCAATACCAACACCACTAGAATCACCCCAAAAATGATGGAGTTTTCCAAATCAGAAACTTGAAGTCTGGTCGCTTTAGACTGATCGTTTGTAATAGTAATTTCGAGATCCGGGGGAAACCTATTTGCTTTAGTTTCATCTATTATCTCCTTGATTTTATCTGCAGCATTCAACAAGTTCTCTCCACTACGTTTCACCACGTTGATCGTGACTACCGGTAGATTCTTGCTTCTGGCATAAGACGTTCTCTCTTTATAGGTATCTTTAACCTCTGCTATATCCCGTAGATAAACGATCTTCTGATTATCAGTTTTGACGATAATATCCAACAAATCCATAGGATCTGTAAATTCACCATCAACACGTAGGGTGCGTTGAAAATCTCCAGCACGAATATTTCCTCCTGAGATCGTTACATTTTCTGACTGAATCGCAGAGGAAATATCACCAAAACTCACCCCAACTGATTCCATTTTATAGGGATCGGCGTTGATTTGAATCTCACGCTCTACAGTCCCAGCTAAGTCGGCCTTGGATATTTCTGCAAGTTTCTCAATCTCATCCTCTAGATATTCCCCAAATTTCTTCAATTCTGCTTCTGAGTAATTACCCGAAATATTCACATTCATGATCGGGAAATCGGAGGTATTGATCTCCAATACATTTGGATCTTGATCCAAGTCTGTAGGTAATTCGCTCTTTGATTTATCTACAGCATCCTTTACATCCTGTATCGCCTTAGAGATTTCCACACCTGGATTGAACTCTACTACTATAGAGGAAAAATCCTGAACTGATGTGGAAGTGATATCCTTTACGTCATTGATAGATTTGAGCTCCTTTTCAATCGGTCTGGTGATTAGATTTTCCATATCCACTGGGGAATTCCCAGGATAAGGTGTGCCCACATAGACTGTAGGTATTACAATCTCCGGAAAACTCTCCTTTGGCATATTGCGATAAGCACTTAAGCCAAGAAAAGAAATGATCAGTGTAAGGATCACCACTGAGGTGGAGTTATCTACAGATAAACTGGATAACCCAAACTCTCGTGTTTTTATTGGTTTTTGATTTTCCGACATCTTTTTACAACTGAGCTATATTCACATTGAAATTATCTCCTACTTCTCTGAAGCCTTTATCTACAAGCACTTCATTGCCTTCTAAACCTGCTAGGATTTCAGTATCCTTATCAAAAGTCTTTCCTCGCTCCACATATTTTTTCTTAGCAATCCCTTCTTCTACCACAAAGATGTAATCACCCTTGTTGTCACTCAGAATCAAATAACTTGGTACAGTCACTGCGTTATTATTTTCATAATCCTGGATTTTCAAAACAGAAATCATATTTGGCTTCACCATCGGCATATTCGGGAGATAAACCTCCACTTTGAATGTTCTGTTATTTGGGTTGATGATTGCACCTACAGCAGACACCTTGGTCTGAATATCTTTATTGATCGATGGAAAGTTCACATCCACTGAGTCTCCTTTAGCCAAAACTCCCACATAGGACTCTGAAATATCTGCCTCAATAAATAAATCACTTTCACCCACAAATTGAAACATCGGAGCACCAGGCTGAACCAATTCTCCCAACCTCACTTGAACAGTTTCTATAGTACCAGAGAAAGGCGCACGAATTACCGACTTAGACAATTCAGTTTTCAAAGAAGCCAAGTTTCTCTCGAGTCCTTCTTTCCTGTTTTTAGCTTCCAAGTACTGAACTTCAGTTCCGATCTGCTGCTTCCAAAGTCGATCTTGCTTTTCAAACAGCGTGGTAGCAAGGTCTAAGGTATTCTCCAACTCATCGATTGATCTCTGAATGGATTCTGAGTCGATTCTTGCCAAGACTTCGCCTTTCGCCACTCTCATCCCTTCCATCGCCGGCACTTCCAGAATTCTACCGGAGGTCTCTGCACTGATGCTTACGTTCTTTTTGGAAAGCACCGATCCGGTAACTTCTACGTAATGCTCAAATCTTCCCTTCTTAGCCTGAGCTGTAGTGATCAGAATCGATTTATGATTTGCTTTCGCAAACTCAGGATCAAGCTGAATCAACTCCGCCTCCAACTCCTTAATTTGATTGGTAATTTCGTTTGACTCCGTTTTAAGCTTTTCCAATTCAGCTTTTTTAGCCTCTACTCCGTCTTCAGAAGCACAGGAAATGCCAACCAAAGCAAGTGCGATCAAGGGTAAAAATTTATATGTTGCGTTCATGATATAGTGATATTGTCGTGATTGAATGATTCTCTTGCTAGAAAGAGAAGGTCGGTTTAGTCAATGATTCCTTCTTTTAAAATCCCCAGCGCCTTTTCCAAGTCAACTTTGGAAATTAGGCCATCGTAAAGAGCACCGAGGTAATTGATTTCTGATTCTATTAATGCCGCATCAGCTTCTACTACTTCTAAGTTGGAGCCTACACCTTCATTATATTTGATTTTGGAAATGTCGTACACTTCTTGAGCTAGTGCCATACTTTCTTTTTGCACAGCCAATACTTCCAAATCATTCGCTAGATTTTGCTTTGCTTGATAAATCTCTAATTGAATATTCTGTCCCAAATAGAATCTTTGGTTTTACTAGCACTCCTGCAGTCGAATTCTATTACGCTGAATTCTCGCGCTTTTTGATAATCCGTCAAAAATCGGAATGTTCATCGACACCCCTATCATCGAAGAACTGAACCAATTTATCGATTTGAAAAGTGTATTGAATGAATCCCCTGCACCTGATCTATTGAAATTAGCACTGAGATCCAACGTCGGCATGTATTGAGATGTATTATACTTAAGATCCAGCTGGGCCAATTCTAGGTTGGTTTCCAACTGATCCATTTCCACTCTGTGCATTCCTTCCATAGTTTGAAGAGCGGCTATGTCTTCTTCAGGATTAAGCTCAGCTAAGGTTTCAGTGATAACGATGTCGTAATTTTTCGGAAGCCCAAGCTGGATTTTCAAAAGTTGCTTAGAGATATCATAGGCAGTGATGCTACGCTTTAATTGGGAAAAGGTATTGTTTCGTTGAACCTGAATCCTGGAAACGTCAACTTTTTCTGTGAATCCAGCTTGATTCAGGGCTTTTGTTTCTTCCAGAAGTGAATCAATTCTAGTTAGATTCGCCTGCGAAAGCTTAATTCGTTCTGCATTGACCAAAACCCCGAAGTATGCTTTTTTCACATTTTCAATGACATCGTTCTCCACCTTTACCTTGTCAAATTCAGTCAATGCTTTGTAGGTTTTTGCAGCTCTTAAGCCAACGAAAAAAGACCCATCAAATATCATTTGAGTCAAATTAACTCCTGCATTTGCTGAATAGTTTACTCCAAATCGTGCAGGTATTACATCAGAAGGATTGGTAGGATCACCGAAAGGTGGCTCATTTGGCAGGAATACCACCTGCACCAATGGGTTATAATTTATCCCTACAGTTCCGTTTATCTGGGGTAATCCAGCCGCCGTCTCCTCCTTAATTGTAGTCTGAGACACCATCACTTCCAGCTTGGCATTCTTGGCATCTACATTATTCTCTAAAGCATATTGCAGCGTCTCCTTGAGGTTGAGCTGCAGTGTCTCCAAAGGCTGAACCTCTTGAGCATTTGCATCCAACTTGAAAATGCTAAAGGCTAGAATCGTTAGTAAATAAAGCTTTGATTTAAACATGATATAGTTCTAAAAGGGATCTGTACTCTATTTTATTAGGTGAATGAGCTGATTTTCGAAAGGGTATTAAACTGAATTCTGATGTTGCAAATATGATTGCCTGCCTTTTTCGGTAAAGATACCATGTAAAAAATGATCTAGCATCTCCACATGCAGAGATAATAAGCTATAATCATTTCTATTGTAATTGGTAGGGTTCATAGCAGCCGTAATTTGATCAACGCGCATATTTGCCAAGACTTTAGCGTTTATTTCAGGGCGAAAATAGCCAAGAGTCTTGCCTTTCTCTATCACATTGACGATATCTGTCACAATAACATTCTGTTTGAACTCATTAAACATTTCCCACACCTCAGGAAAATACTTTTGAATTTCGAGCAACACCATAGGGTTCAAGGTAGCAAGGCGCTCACGAACCATTCTGGAGGTAAACATTAAATGTTCAATCACCCCATCTTCTTGTTCCAAAATCTTGTTTAATGATTCTTGATCTTCCTTTAGTGCCAAAGAAAAAGTCTCCATCACTAGCTCTTTTTTATCTTTGAATTCTTGGTAGATGGTTTTCTTGGATATTCCAGCCAAGCGCGCAATATCCTCCATGGTAATGGCTCTTACACCATACTGGCTAAATTGCTCACTTGCTATTTCTAAAATCTTCTCTCTCATTTACTTTAATCAACTTGTAATCCGGGCGCAAAACTACGGAAACTTTCATCTACTTGAAAGTTTCTGCCGTATCAAAAACGAACTATATTTGGCATTAATAAAAGTACAATTCAGAAAAGCGCGCGAAAGCGGACATATTCTTTGGATTTTGGAATTTTCAGTGGAGAGGAATTGGTAGCAAGACACCAGTATTAAGTAGCAAGACCTTAAACATAAGATTTGAGAAACAGGTTGGTTCAAGTCTTCAGATCTGTCCGATCTCAGACGGGCTTGGATCTTCTGTTTTGAAGTCTTCTGACTTCGTATTTCAATTTCAAAACTTCGCAGCCTGAAGACTGCATGGTAATAGGCACGAGACTAACTATTCAAGATTCGCTCAACTCCTCGGAAATCCCGTAAATCGTATTTCATATTTCGTAAATCAAAACAGATTGCTTTTGCACTAACAAATCCTCTCTCCTCTCGAACTGAAAACTGAGACTCACCACTGAAAACTGATCAGTATATTTTTCAATCTTTCAATTTTCAAATTTTTCAATCTACCTCTCAATTCCGTACCTTTGCATCTTACCAGCCAAAGGACATGATTTTCTTCTTTGAATCCCCTCTAAAAACCGTTTACGCTGTACAATCTCCACAACCTTTCGCTCCAGAAGACCTAGAAAAGCTGACTTGGCTTTTCGGCGGAGCTACAGCCATCAACACACCATCACTTTCCGGAAAATACTCAGGACCTCGCAAGGAAATGATTACTCCATGGTCAACTAACGCCGTGGAAATCACTGCAAACATCGGAGATTCCAGGCGTAATTCGTATCGAGGAGTTTTTCCCGATGAATGAAGGTGACCAGATCGACCCTATGCTACAAAAAGCATACGAGGGAATAGATCAGGAAATCTTTGATATTCACCTGCAGCCGGAAGCGATCGTAGAAATCCACGATATCGCTGCCTATAATAAAGAGCATGGCTTGGCACTCAGCCAGGTAGAAGTGGATTACCTGGACAATGTTTCCAAGCAACTAGAGCGTCCACTGACGGATTCTGAGGTTTTCGGATTTTCCCAAGTGAAGAACTCGGAGAGCACTGCCGTCACAAGATTTTTAACGGTACGTTTATCATAGACGGAGTAGAAAAGCCACAGACGCTTTTTCAATTGATCAAAGAAACTTCCAAAGCGCATCCTAACCGTATCGCTTCTGCCTACAAGGACAATGTGGCCTTTGTAGCCGGACCAAAAGCACAGCAATTCGCACCGAAAACAGCGCATCAAGCGGACTTCTTCGAAACCCGTGACATCGATACGGTTATCTCCCTGAAAGCTGAAACACACAACTTCCCAACTACCGTAGAGCCATTTAACGGTGCGGCCACTGGAGCTGGTGGAGAAATCAGAGACCGTATGGCTGGCGGAACTGCCTCTATTCCTTTGGCAGGAACGGCAGTTTATATGACTTCTTATCCTCGTTCCGAGAAAGGAAGATCTTGGGAAAGCAAGTTGGAAGAACGTCCTTGGCTATACCAAACGCCTATGGATATCCTGATCAAAGCTTCCAACGGAGCTTCTGATTTCGGAAACAAATTCGGTCAACCGCTGATCTCCGGATCTCTTTTGACTTTCGAGCATGAGGAAGACGGCAAGCACCACGGTTTTGATAAGGTAATCATGCTGGCTGGTGGCGTGGGCTTCACCAATGCCAAGTACACTAAAAAAGATGCGCCAAAAGCCGGTGATCAGATTGTGATCATGGGCGGCGACAACTATAGAATCGGAATGGGCGGTTCGGCTGTTTCTTCCCTGAACACCGGAGAACTTTCCAACGCAATCGAGCTAAATGCAATTCAGCGTTCCAATCCTGAGATGCAAAAGCGTGTTTCCAATGTGATTCGCGCTATGGCTGAGAGCGAAGACAACCCAATCATTTCCATCCACGATCACGGAGCTGGTGGACATTTGAACTGCCTTTCTGAATTGGTGGAAGATGCCGGAGGAACTATCCACATCGACCAACTTCCTGTGGGTGACCCTACCCTTTCCGCTAAGGAAATCATCGGAAACGAATCCCAAGAACGTATGGGATTGGTTATTGGCAAAAAGGATGTAGATACCTTACATCAGATCTCTGACCGTGAGCGTGCGCCATTCTATGTGGTGGGCGAGACAACTGGAGATATGCATTTCAAATTCGAAAATGGCAAAACTGGAGAGAAGCCAGTGGACTGGAACCTGAGCTACATGTTCGGTTCATCTCCTAAAACCATTTTGGAAGACGATACGACCAACTCAACTTTTGCGGAAGCAAGCTATGAAGCTGACCTGATCCAAGCCTATGTACGCGAAGTACTCCAGCTGGAAGCGGTAGCATGTAAGGATTGGTTGACAAATAAAGTAGATAGATCCGTGACAGGTCGTGTGGCTACGCAGCAGACCGTCGGTGAGATCCAACTTCCACTGAATGACGTGGCTGTGATGGCTTTGGATTTCACGGGAAACAAAGGAATCGCAACTTCCATCGGTCATGCGCCAGTGGCAGCTTTGGCAGATCCGGAAGCAGGTAGCCGATTAGCGATTGCTGAGGCGATGACCAACTTGATTTTTGCACATATTCAGGACGGCTTGCAGGGGATTTCCCTTTCTGCCAACTGGATGTGGCCAGCCAAAAACAAAGGCGAAAACGATAGATTGTATAGAGCGGTTGAAGCCGTATCTAAGTTTGCCATTGATCTGGGTGTGAATATCCCTACGGGAAAAGACTCCCTTTCCATGACTCAGAAATATCCTGACGGAAAAACGGTTTACTCCCCGGGAACAGTGATTATCTCCTCCGTGGGTGAATGCTCTGATGTACAGAAAACAGTGAAAACTGCCTTGAAACCTATCAAAGGGAGCAGAATCCTCTACATAGATTTCTCTAAGGACGAGTTCAAACTGGCTGGATCAAGCTTCTATCAGGCCTTGAACAAGGTTGGAACAGAAACTCCAGACGTCAAGAACCCTAGATATTTCGCGAAGGCATTTACCGCAGTTCAGGATTTGATCGATCAAACTTGGATCCTGGCAGGACACGACATCTCTTCAGGTGGATTGGTAACAGCCCTGTTGGAAATGTGCTTCCCGGTGCAAAATATTGGGTTGAAAGTAAAACTGAATCGCCTTCATGAAGCAGATCTAGTGAAAGCGCTATTTGCCGAGAATCCGGGAATCCTGATTCAGGTGGCCGAAGACCATGCAGTGGAAACCTTGTTGGTAGAAGCTGACATTGATTATGTGGAGCTGGCAAAAGTGACTGATTCTGGAAACATTGAGTTTGCAGGAAAAGACCTGACGCTTGATATCGCTGAGCTTCGTGATGTATGGTTCAGGTCTTCTTACTTATTAGACAGAAAGCAAAGTGGAGAGCAACTAGCGAAAGACCGCTTTGACAATTATAAAAATCAGCCGCTTGCATTTGAGTTTGCTGAAGGCTGGAAAGGTAGTTTTGCAACTGCTGGACTAGATCCTTTCCGCACTACCAAAGGCAAGGCGAAAGCAGCGATTATACGTGAAAAAGGTGTGAATGGCGATCGTGAGATGGCTTACTCCCTTTGGTTGGCTGGCTTCGAAGTGAAAGACATTCACATGACCGATCTGATCGCAGGTCGTGAAAACCTGGAAGATGTACAGATGATCGTCTTTGTGGGTGGATTCTCCAACTCCGATGTACTAGGTTCGGCCAAAGGCTGGGCAGGTGCCTTCCTATACAATCCTAAGGCTAAGCAGGCGCTGGACAACTTCTACGCTAGACCTGACACCTTGAGTTTGGGCGTATGTAACGGTTGCCAACTGATGGTAGAACTAGGCCTGGTCACTCCTGATCATGCCGACAAACCAAAGATGCTTCACAATGCATCCCATAAGTTTGAATCTACTTTCGTGAACGTAACCATCCCACAAAACGAATCTGTGATGCTAGGATCACTTAGCGGGACAGAGACTAGGCGTATGGGTAGCACACGGAGAAGGCAAGTTTGCACTTCCTCAATCCGCAAGCGACTACAACTTCGCAATGAAATACAGCTACGAAGCTTACCCAGGCAATCCAAACGGTTCCGATCATGCAACCGCAGGTATCGCATCGGCTGACGGTCGTCACCTGGCTATCATGCCACATATCGAGCGAAGCCTGAAGCCTTGGAACTGGGCACATTATCCAGCTGACAGAAAAGACGACTTTACGCCATGGATGGAGGCTTTTGTGAATGCATGCCTTTGGGTGGAAGAACATACTTCCTAAACTTCGCTATTCAGGATTCGAAGTTCAGCATTCGATATTTACGAATTACGATATTGGATTTACGAGATTGACTTGAACTTCAGCCGTAAATTAGGATTCGAACACTTTTGAATTTGACTTATAAATCCCTTAGAGCAATCTGAGGGATTTTTTTATGAGAATTAATGCTTGCCGGCAGCCCCCCGTCTGGGTGTAGTCCGATCGTTATCTAAGGGTAGTTTGTAACTACGCCTTCCTATCCTTATCAATTTGCAATTGATCTTTATATTTGGGAGAAATTGCAAGCTCTCCTTAATTAATATCACTATCTAATCTTTTCGAGTAGAATGTATCTAAATCAAGAAACTGAAGAAAGGAAGGAGAAGATTAAAAGGCGCGGAAGTAGAGTCATCATGATTACTTTTGTAGGGATCTTCATTCTTATCATGGTCCTTTTTATAACCGGAACTCAACTCCAACGCGATACGGAAATCAAAGGAAGAGTCCTTTTCAGTTTATATAATCACGGAGACTATTTAATCGTTTTGACGAACCAAATAATTTCGGCTCCATCTATGGGAGATGAACTCCAAGGGAACTTTATAATAGGGAATGAACTTCAAAAAAACTCCGGATCGGACACTTTAACTGTTAACTCAAAAAAACATATTTTGCTGAAATTTCAAAACATTGAAAATTGATTAACAATCCACTTTTTAGCACTGGTCTGACTATAGTTTGTACCTCCGCCCAAATCATTATGCAGTATTAACATCAATAAATATTCCTACCTGGAAAAGAAACCTTATCAGGATCACGACTCTGGTCTTTCAGCTTTTTCATGAGTCATTGCAACACAAATCTTCATTCCAGAAATTGGACGATAAATAAAATCCTAGTAATTGGGACCCCGAATTCCTGGGATTAAAAACAAAAATAATTCTGGAACTACCCAAAACCCGAAGATAATCATGGTCGAAATTCTTAATTTGGCTTTCGAAACAACCAAAATGCCATTGGTCTATATGGGGATAATCGCAATAAGCCAATCGGATTTGGTGATAAGAAAATTGGCTTTCAAGCATAAGCCAACATTTTAAATAATATCATTATAAATGAAGCTATTTGACAATTTACAGACTAAAAAAATACCTAAAGGAACAATTCTCCTGTCCAAAGGAGATTCTTGCAGATCCGTTTATAAGGTAATTAAAGGTTGTTTAAAAAGCTATGTAATCGATAAATCAGGAAAAGAACACATTCTACACTTTGCCTCTGAGGACTGGATAATGACCGATATGGACAGTTTCATGAACCAAAAGCCTTCCAATATATTCATAGATGCGATTGAAGACAGTGAGGTGGCATTTCTTACTTCCTCAACTTACAACGATATAAGTCAGTTGGATCATGGTGATTTGCTTGAACAAAATAAAAAACTAGTCAATAATTTAATTACAACCAATAAGCGCTTAATTAACTTATTAAGTGCCACCGCCGAAGAGCGGTATATGGATTTCATAGAAACCTACCCCACACTGATTCAAAGACTTCCACTTAAACTAATTGCTTCCTATCTAGGAATGACGCCCGAATATTTAAGCGATGTCAGACGAAAATTAGCCCAAAAGTGATTTCTTAAGATACCTTAATTTTTATCTTTTTTATTGTACCCACCTTTGTTGTGTAAAAACAATTAAAAGATAAAAATGACAACAACAGCAAAATCAAAAGGGCTAACCATTGCTTTATGGGTAGCTCAAGGGTTAATTTCTCTAACCTTAATTTGGGCAGGTTTCACCAAATTATTTCAACCAATTGAACAAACCGCCGAAATGTTGCCTTGGGCACTTGATAATCCTGGATTATTAAAATTCACGGGTATCATTGATTTACTTGGTGGCATAGGTATCGTTTTACCGGCGGCTTTAAGAATACAGCCAAAACTTACCGTTTTTGCAGCCTACGGAGTCATTGTATTAATGATAGCTGCCAGCATTTTTCATATATCCAGAGGCGAAGCATCACTTATCGGCATGAACATATTCTTCCTTGCACTTGCTGTTTTTGTAGCTTGGGGCAGAACGAAGAAAGCCGCTATCACTTCCAAATAAGACAGTTTAATCAAAACAAATTCATTATGGTTTTAATAACAGGCGCAACAGGAAATTACGGTAAATCAACCATCGATTTCTTACTTCAAAAAGGTTTCTCTTCCTCAAACATCGTTGCATTAGTAAGGAATGAAGAAAAGGCTTCCGGTTTAAAAGAAAAAGGAATTGCTGTCAGAGTCGGTGATTATGACAATTACACACAATTAGTTGAGGCTTTTGAAGGCATTGACAAATTACTTCTGATTTCAGGTTCTGACATGGTAAACCGCGACAAGCAACATCAAAACGCCGTGAATGCTGCGAAAGAGGCTGGTGTCAACCACATCATCTACACGAGTTTTGAGCGTAAAAACGAAACTGAAACATCTCCTATCACTTTTGTTTCTGCCACTCATATTGCTACCGAAAATTGTTTAAAAAGTAGCGGATTAGACTATACAATTTTGAGAAACAGTTTGTATATGGATATGCTACCTATGTTTTTTGGTGATAAAGTAGTGGAATCAGGTATATTTTTACCAGCAGGAGACACCAAAGCTGCCTTTGCACTAAGAGTGGATATGGCAGAAGCTACCGCTAATATTTTAATGACCGAAGGGCACGAAAACAAAACTTACGATTTTAGCAACAGCGAAAATGTATCTATTCCGGAAATGGCTGAAATCATAAGTGAAGTCGTTGGAAAAGAGATCCCATACCACAGTCCGAGCCAAGAGGTCTATGTGGAAACCTTAACTAAAGCAAATGTTCCCTCAGAATATATAGGGATGTTTGCAGGATTTTCGGCAGCTATCAAACAAGGAGAATTCACAGTTGAAAATTCGGATTTAGAAAAAATCCTGGGAAGGAAACCTACCACAGCGAAGGAATTTTTGACCAAAGTGTATGCTTCCTAAAAAGGTCGAACAGTCAACCATAAAACATTATAACGGTTTGGGTATTAACTCAAACCGTTATTGTTTTAAACTAAGTACATTTTTTTGTTTTGAATAGAACCATAGTCCACCTCAATCAAACCTTTCAATCCAGAGTACCTGGCCGTGGCGGGATTCCTAACACTGGAATACAGGTAATCTTCTGGTTCTTTCTCTCTCACTGATATTTGTGAATGGTGCAGAATTGATATCGGCCATACCTATGACATTTTGCCAACTATTTGATTTTTTTTAACAGCTATTGAAATGGCCGGCTAAAAGATCTGTCATGCCAAAAGGCATTAATTCCACAAAATATCATTTATCAGTCCCATCGGGACGGTTTCAACCTCTGGAAAAATTGATAGCACTATCATCTGGCAAAGTCCCAGTGGGACGGGCCATATCTATTCATCCAAAAGGACTGGGGGTAGATTATAGTTATTCCCAACCTTTTTCACCTTCCACCCATCCGCACTCGCCCTAACCAAAACAAACGATTCCGTAGTATTGGCAAAACTCAAGACCGCTCTTTGCTATGCATTTGCTAAATTGGCTAATAATAATTCCTAAAATAATTTACATGAAATCAACTCTATTAACTCTTTTACTCGCCTTCTCCCTGATGGTTTGCAAAGCACAGGATAGCAGACCTGACACCACAGCTACCGCCTGAAACAGGCGAAACATTCAAAGTTGGAATTGCAGGCTACACCTTTGTGAAATTTGACTTGGACAAGACACTCGAAACATTGAAAGCCTTGGATGTTCATTATCTCTGCATCAAGGATTTTCATTTGCCAATGACAAGTACTGATGATGAAATTGCTGCTTTTCATGAAAAACTGAAAGCCAATGATATCACAGGTTACGCTGTTGGTCCCATCTACATGAAATCTGAGGCCGAAATCGATAAGGCATTTGATTATGCAAAAAGAGTTGGGGTAAAACTGATCGTGGGCGTTCCCAATGTGGAGCTGCTTCCTTACGTTGATAAAAAGGTGAAGGAGTATGATTTCAAATTCGCCATTCATTTGCACGGGCCGGATATTAAAATCTATCAGGATGCCGACGATGTTTGGAACCACACCAAAGATCTAGATCCTAGAATTGGCATGTGTCTGGACATTGGCCACGACACAAGAAATGGAAAGGACCCAGTAGCCGATATGGAAAAATACCACACCCGCGTATTCGACATGCACATTAAAGACGTGACAGCCCCTACCAAAGAGGGATATTCACTCGAAGTAGGACGTGGGGTCATCGACTTTCCTGCAATGGTAAGAATGATCAGAAAAGTTGGTTACACCGGCGTATGCAGTCTGGAGCATGAGAGGAATCAGAACAATCCATTTATGGGGATTGCCGAATCCATAGGGTATTTTCGGGGAGTGATTGAAACGACTAAAGAATAGATTTTGAAGTAATCTTAATAGCAAAAAGGCTGAATTCTAAGGGGTTCAGCCTTTTTTAATTGGGATTTCTAATCTTGCCAAAGGCGAACCATGTAGAAGACGAGAATGCAATTCTGGGTGAAAGAAAATGAGTCAACGAGCTCAGAGTGCCAAGGGCAGGATCTGTAGTATAAATTTACCGCACTGAGGGTAGTTCAAACACCCTGCACCAAATGTAATCCACTAAAATTGTTGGCAACAAATACGGTTTCCTATGCTTACCAATTGAAATTATTTAAACCCTCCGATAGCTATAACAGTAGTCACCCACACAATAACACAGGAGATAAAAATACCTATGGTATTTGCCAAAAAAGCCTTTTTCTTATCCATCCCGAAAAGATAACCTGCGATAGTACCGGCATAGACTCCAGTGCCCGGAATTGGAAGCAAAACAAAAAACATAAGACCCCAAAACCCATATTTTTGGACATTTTTACCAGCACCCGCTTTTGCTCTCCGCCCTACAAAAATTGCCGCCTTCTTGTAATGATACCATCGCAAGAAATAACGATTGACTACGTCCAAAAAAAATGACATAACAGGGAATACCAACACATTTGCAACAAAGCAAAGTGCAAAAGCTAAATAGATATTTATATCATTTAGTAACGCGTAAGGAATACCTAGTTTCGCCTCTCCAAATGGAGAAATGCTCCAAAGCATGGCGATAATTATTTCCAAGAACATGTAGTGGTGATTAGGTGCTGCAAAAATAATGATTTTCCTATCTGCTACCGCTTAGCAAGCAAGCAAATCATCGCAATGTTAAAACGACCTTTCTGTTAAAAGGATTCCATTTTTTCAAATATCTTGAACTATCCCATGAACTTTGCCAGTACCCACTATACCGATTCGTTTACCTGGCAATTAAAATTCAAATAAGCTGCTTCCGATTGAAAGCAGCTTCTTTGTCTATTTGCTGCTGTTGATATTGACCACCTATCTGATTTATTGAAAGGTACAACAAGAAGGAAAAATTGATCAAATTTGCCTCCACTCAGGTGATTCAGGAAAAGGGCAAGGAACTTAAGAATACTCAAACTCAATTTCTAAAGCTAAAGACTGAGAAATTAAAGCAGGAAATTCAGCTTAAGGACATGGAACTTTCTCCCCGCTTAACATCCAACAACTCGCTACTTCCCAACCTTATACCCCCCAAAGAGATTTTATTTGAACCACTATTTATATATTTTAGGGAACTGGAAGTATCAATCATTTATATAGTTTAAGACAAAACTGCATGCAGGATCAAAATAGTCTAGGGTATTGCAAAAAGTGCGAAACCAAGCTAAGTGGTAGTTATTGTTTTTACTGTGGCGCACCTGTAGAGCTAAAAAGGATTGATAGAAAATACGTGTTCAATGAGATCGGAAGTGTTCTCAATTTTGATAAAGGTATTTTATATACAGTTAAAGAACTGCTCTTGCGACCGGGTAAAACAGTTCAGGAATTTATCCTGGAGGATAGAAACCGAATCGTAAAACCTATTGTCTTTATAATAGTCTGTTCATTGATCTACACCCTGTTCCAACAGTTATTAAATTTTGAAGATGGCTATGTGAACTATTCACAGGCGGACGATTCTACCAATTCACAGATCTTTGAGTGGGTGTCAAATAACTACGGTTACGCCAATATTGTCATGGCCTTATTTATCGCGCTATGGATCAAGATTTTCTTTAGAAAATACGGTTACAACTATTTTGAAATCCTCATTCTGCTCTGTTTTACAATGGGAATGGGAATGCTCTTCTTTGCCTTTTTTGGAATAATTGATGGTCTAAGCGGTCTAAGAATAATCGACAAAGGCATGTTAATAGGAATAGTATACATTGCTTGGGCCATAGGACAATTTTTCGATAAAAAGAAGATCTTCAACTATTTAAAAGCATTTTTCGCCTACCTCCTTGGCTTCTTAACTTTTTCAATAACAGTAGTAGTGATTGGCTTCTTGATTGATTATTTGAAGTAAAAAAAGCTGGACCCACTTTCTAAACTTTCTGCCAATTATACAATACAAAGGAGATCGATGCGCCTTCTCAATCTATACCCATCTAAAGGCACTTTAGGACTGAATCAATAACATCCAACTTCAAATCTTCTATCTACTACTTTCCAACCTCCTTCTCCCCATTTTGCACCCTTACTACCAACAACTCACAACTCCTACTCCTGCTCCGAGCTCTTCTTAGACTTTCTATAGGTATAATTTGGGTAGATAGCACGCTTGGCAAAGCGGTTGATTTTGTCGCTATTGATCATTTTTTGAAAAACCTGTGGCGTCACACCAAAGTATTCATAAGTATTCCCATCCACAAACGTGATTTCCAATACCATACCCTTGTGATGATAATCAGCAATTCCCGCAACATTGATCGTCTCTGTGTATGCATCTAAGTTAGCTGTATGGGTCTCTGGAGCAATACTCACTAAAAAATGATACCCATCTATAATCCTTCTACTTTGAAGCTCCGCCTCCACTTTCATCGCATCGCCATCTTGGAATTTGTCAGGATGCCACTCCTTCACCAAGTTGCGGTAAGTCTTCTTAAGAGTTGCCAAATTGATTTCTTTTTCTACTCCAAAGAGCTTCTTGTATTCGTTGATGCGTTTCATTCGTGTTTTTTCTTTGCGGCCGCAAAAGTAGGTTTTTATTTGACGGTAATTGCTACTTAGTCTTGCCTTTATATAGCAACTCCATTTTTACTACGCTAAACTTTGAATCGCACAACCTTAAAAAACTCAAACCTTAAATTCCTATATTTATTCAAATGCTCGCAAAGGCGATTAACAGAATATCAGACTTTTAACTAACAGACCATGAAAGATTTTTTCATAAGCTATACTGCAAATGATGTTCAGTGGGCTATTTGGATCAGCAAAATCCTCGAAGAGGCTGGCTACACCACTGTTTTGCAGGCAAAGGACTTTCGGCCGGGTTCCAATTTCGTGTTTGAAATGCTCAAAGCTACAGAAGCCAATAAAACGATAGCCGTATATTCTGCTGCCTATTTTGCATCTATTTTCACTATGCCCGAGTGGGGCGCGGCATTTCACTCCGACCCAACTGGCGTAAACCGGGCCATTATTCCTATCAAGGTGAAACCTGGCGAAGTACCAAAAATGCTGCGATCTATTGTCTATGTGGATGTGGTGGGCAAGGATCAGGAAACTTCCAAGCGATTGATCTTGGATGCTGTAGCCAAAGAAAACCCATTTGATTGGAGTAAGGCTGAGTTTCCAGGATCAGAAGCACCCTCTCAGAAGCATACAGGTCTTTCATCTAAAGAAGTCGCTGAAAGTTTATTGGAAATTCTGGATACTGCCTGGACTACTTTCCAAGCTCAGGTAAAACTCCGAAACAAACTTGCCCAAAAGCTCAAAAACCGAATACCAAATACCAAGCGCCTTCAATACGAGGAATTTTTTCATGAGTATTTTGATCAGATGACAGCAGATGAACTCATTCTTCATCGTACGATTCGGGCTTACACCTCCAATGTTTTAGCGGAATACAATCAATCTGCTTTGGATCTACTCAAGCAAAACCGAGCGCTCCTTTCTGATATCCCTAGGCTCAAAGAACTGAAAGCCCACTTAGAATTATGGCTCGCAAAGTTCAAAGGCATCTCTGAAAGCACTCCTTCCAGCTGTTTGGTCTACGTGGGCGTAGAAGAGAAAAAAGGCTTTCCTGTGGGGATAGAAGGAGAATTGAGAGAGTATATTGGGTGAGGGGGAAGTTTGGAAGTGGGATTTTGGAAATGCGATTGTCGAAATACGAGAGGCAGGGTAATTTGAAATACGAGGTACGAAATGGGAGTAGAAACTATCGAATGATGAATAATGAAGGTCGAATATTGAAGTAAAGAACACTTTACAACCTTCATCGCCCCTTCTGGGTGTAGTCAGATAGTGATAGCACTGGGTGAGTTTGCAACTACACCCATCTAAAGAAAATAATTCGAATCAAACGATTTACAAATTCGGAAAGAAATAAAGTTGTAGTTATAAACTACAACTAGTCCTGGTCCACGTTCAACTTATGGGTATAAAGTCCTTACGTTTTCGCATGTTCTGTTTTTTAACTGGAATCAACGAAAGAGCAAAAAGACCGTCCCGAAGGACAGCCTTTTCTAGGATTAACTCGTCGTCAAACACTTCAACCCTTTTTCACTTGTGAAAATCAATTGGCGCTTAGTCATTTATCGACTGGATGTATGCTACCGTCTGCCTCACCCAATCCGATTCCTGATTCAGCTTAACGTCCGGCTGCACTCCCACCTCTTCATAGGCGATAAATTCTCGCTGACGCATATCGGTAGGATAAAAATTAAAAAGACCAGAAGGCGAATTATAGCTTTTACCATAATTTGACCCGTAGCTAATGGCACCATAAGTCCTCTGTCCGAGTTGAATGGCATCAAAATCATCCTTCAGACGTACGGTAGTCATTTCAGCATTGGATCCAGTAAAAAAATTGGTGAGCACATAGATGTTAACCTTCTTCTTTTTCAGTTCCTTAAGTATTGGAAGCGAAATTTTGTCCGCTCCACCCCCATTGTTTCTGAGGTCAATGATCAGATTCTTTGCGGTAAGGCCTCTCGGGATCTCGGCGATAAGCGCATCCCGTTCTGCTGGCTTTGTTACTCGGTTAAAACTATTAAGCCAAACGTACTGAACATCATCCGTCAAGTGGGAAAGTTGATATGCTTCCTCCTCCGGCTTATCTATCCATGCATAGTTGCTTTCAAGGTCTTCCTTCAACACAGAAGGGAATAGCATCCCATGGTCAAAGAATTGAGCTTTTGAGAATTTGAGGTTTTTCTGGCTCGTTCCATAGTGGATGATGTCGTAATGTGACTCGATGTTGGAGTGCTTGAGGTAAGCGAAGATTTGACCCGGCTCCCAGATTTCAACTTGCGATGATAGAATCACCCCCACCAAACTGTCTGGAGTAACGCGATACACTCCCATCTTTAGCTTGCTGCCAATTTTATAAATTCCTTCTACCTCATCCAGTCTTTTACCTTCCAGACTTTTTGCCAAATTGGCCACATTTCTGTCGGTCTTAGGGAAATTTTTAAACGGATGACTGTCTCTATATCCTGCTAAGAAACTAGAATCCTGAAGACTTTTCTCAGATAGCCCCAAGGGATTCTCAGTGAGCGCAACATGCTTATCCTGCACCATGTACGTCAGTTGATTCAGTGCCCAAAAGCAATCCAATTTACTCAGCTCCTCATTCATCTGAGCTCTTAAGCTTAAGTAATTTTCCTCGAATTTCGCCTTCTTCTCGCCTCTGATCTGGTCCTTGAATGAAGCGGTTGTCTGGACTTGCTCATATACAAAATCCAGTTCGGATGCGCAATCGCAATTGGGTTGTGCTGCCAACTTTAAGTTGAAATTAAGCAGCAGCATTAAGATGAATACCTTTTTCATAGAGATTGAATTATGTGTTTGACTGATTCAAACATACAAACTCAAATCTACCTCTGAAGACAATAAACAGGGATTGTGGCGAAAGTGCGCTATTCTGTGGTGAAATTTACCGCAGCTTTCAAGGACTCCAAGTAAGTCTTGGAGACGGGCACTTCTATCCCTTCACTTAGCCGGATAAACAATTTCCTATTGCCAGTTTTCCATTGATTAAAATGAGCTGGATTGATCAAAAAAGAGCGATGCGTTCGGATCAGTTCTGGGAGTTGTTCCTCTATGGTAGAAAGTTTATTCCGGATCAATTGTGTTTTTAAATTTTCACCCTCTTTGAAAAAAACCTCTACGTAATTATCGGAAGATTGTATGTAAATCAAATCCTCCCTTTGCAGTCGCAGTCCTTCAAAATTGCCCACTCCACGAATCTCTATTTTATCCTTTTCCAGTTGTTTCTCTTTGTATTTCCCACAAGACCAGCGACCGATTGCCAGAATGGGAAATACTGTCAATGCTGCCGGCAGATAGATAGCTTTCGCAAAATAGTCAATGGTGTAGGCGTAAGGATTTGCATCCATCACGATATAAAAATAAACCAACTATGTAGTGACAAACCCGATCAAAATCAACGTGACCATAAAAATTAACTCTGAGCGAAGATGCCACCTCCCTCTCTTTTCTGGCTAGCCATGATTGAATAGGAAGACAAAGTAAATACCCTACCGCCCCGAACAACCCATAAATCGGCAGAAACTTCAGTTTATCGACTTCAGGAAGCTGTCCTACGTCAAGGGGCTCTGTGAAAAACAAGAAAATAAATATCCAGATTGCCAGACCTAGAGCGATAATCAGGTGATGTTTGATGAATGGGTCGAAAGGGTAGGTATTTTTCAACTTTTTTCTTTAAGCTACAATACTATTTCAAAAACTGACTCCAAAACTGCAAACTTGATTTGAAATTTATCTGTCTGTCTGGGTGTGTTCAGCTTGTTATTAGAAAGAGAAGGCTGTTCGATGGCCTCATGAAAGTGCAATGATTTACTTATATAATTGTTCTCAAAGATTCCAGTCACTTTCGATTCTTTGCTTTTCTGGCAGGAAGACCGATGCCTCATGACCAAAGCGGCCTCAATTCTTAAGTTTTAGATATCCTTTTTGCTTTAGACCCCATACTGGCACAAAAGCGGCTATACATATTTACTAACTTAGATTTTTGCCAATATTTAAGTTTAATCCGATTTTTTAATCCTGAGGCTCCTTGATGAGAACCCAGAAATTTCCAGTAAAAAACATAAAAAAAGGTATTGCAATTGGAAGTTATCTGAAGATATTCGTCCGCGCTAAATCAGAGAGAATTAGGAAGTTGAACTGACTCAACTAACTGATCTCCCAAAACATGGTACAGAAAACGCCCTTAGTTATTACGGTAAGCTTAAATCTACTTTTTAGGGTAGACTTTTAAAAAAATGAAATGAGTTTAATAGACAAAATCAAAAATAAATACATCAGTCTACCAGTAGCAATCCTAAAAATTCTATTCATTGGTTATATAGATTTTATAACAGGAGATGAATTTGGCTTTTCATTTTTTTACCTTCTTCCAATAGCTGCATTATCCATTTCTCCTAAGGCAAATGTGTCAGCAATTATCTTTTGCTCTACCTTGGCATCAATTGAATGGTTTGTTTCCGAATACCTTACCAGAGAATACACCTTACTTTTCTTTCCAGTTTGGAACGCCGTAGTACGACTTGCATTCTTTATTTCGGTAGGCTTACTGTTATATTACCTGAAGGCAAATGAACAGAAACTTAAGTCGTTAAATGGCCATTTGAAAGCCATCAATAATGAAAAAAATAAGTTTATTGGAATAGCTGCGCACGACATAAAAGGTCCGCTAGGCATCATTCATGCCTTTTCTGAAATTTTAATTGATGATTATAAGGAAGAGTTCAATCCTGAAGTAACAGAGATCCTGAATATTATCAAAACAACGAGTAGCAATAGCATCACAGTGGTTAGAAACTTACTGGATGTCTCAAAAATTGAAGCTGGTCAACTCTCACTAACTTACAAGACGCAGGACTATATTTCGTTTATCACGAATCAGGTTCATATCAATCAAATTTTGGCAAAAAACAAGGACATTGATATCTCACTTGAGGTGGAGAAAGATCAGCTATATTCAGATTTTGACGAACATTATTTGAGTGAAGTAATTGGCAATTTTTTATCTAACGCAGTTAAGTACTCTAATAGAAATACGGCAGTTTTAGTAAAGGTCTCTGTAACCAAAACACACGAAGTACTCACGGAAGTTATAGATAATGGAATTGGGATTTCAGAGCCAGAGCAGCAAAACCTTTTTAACTATTTCCAAAAACAAGCTCCAGACCAACTGAAGGTGAGGAAAGTACCGGATTAGGCTTGGCGATTTCCAGACAGATTATCAGGTTACATCAGGGGCAAATTGGTGTAAAAAGTTCTAAAAACAACGGCTCTAACTTTTTCTTCAGCATACCACTAAAAAAACCGATTAGTTAATAGATTTTATGATTATCCGAAATGATGCCATTCGAAAGAGCAGCATCTTTGTGGATTTCCGAGCTGGGGCACTTTATGAAACAGGTGAACTTGCTATACCTATTGCGGAGGGAACCATCACGGAAGTTGATGTGAAAGCGGATATTGTCGAATTAGTAAAAGGAATTCACCCAGAAAGAAACTCAAGAGAAGAAATCACCCTTTTCAACTCTGCTGGATTTGCAATCGAAGATCTCGCTGCAGCCCTATTTGCTTACAAGAACTTCTAAGAATTACTTTTCAGGGGCCTGATTTCCAATGGAAACCTATCTTCAGCTGGCTTTTAAATTCCCGTTTTACGCATAAGCATTGAGGCGTCTAAATTGGCTTAGATTTAGCTAAGAAGAAATTTGCAAAAAACTACAGCACCCTTTTCTATTCTAATATTGAGAAAAACATGAAAACACCTCTCTTTCTCTTCCTATTTCTGATTACAACCGCTTTTGCGCAAGCTCAGACAGAAATAACCGAGCAAATCAAAACGGATCGTGATAATCAACTGAAGGAGCTCAATGAAAAGCTGAAAAATAACGAAGAGATTGTAAATCGACTCACTGAAAAGCTCGCAGCCACTGACAACAAAACAGCTTCGGATAAGGAAAAAATTGAGGATATGGAAAAACTCCAATTCGCGCTAGATACAAGGTTAAAAATCCTGTAAGAAGCTCCTAAAACCAAGATAAATCTTAACGGACAGCTCGCTTTCACAGAATTGCTGAGCATCCAACGGGACATACAGCCTCTAGAGCTATTTCTTACCTCACAGTCATTTTTTGATCAGTTGGGAAGCATTGGCAAAATCCAGCAATACAAGTCCTTTACGACTTGGAAAACTGAGTTTGATAAATGGTATGAGAAAGATGGTAAATCAGATGCCATGTCTGGTTTACTTCAAAATTCACTTTCATTGATTTCCACGGCATCTTCTACCGTGCCCTTATATGGAACAATGGTGAACACCGCAATTTCCGGAGTCACCAAGTCTTATCGGAACGCTAGGTAAAAAGGAAAAAGACCTATACGATAAGACTCCAGAAATGCTTAGAATATTGACTATCTCCAGTCAATTTGAGCAGCAAAAGTCAATCATAGATCATGAATGGAATCTAATCAATCAGGAACTAGAGCAACTTCAGAAGGAAAATGCGCTGTTGCTAAATGAGCAAATGAACTATTTTGGCATTGATAAACAGCGTTTTGAAAGTAGATATCTAAAAGCCACACTTGACTCTGAGAGAGAGCAATTCAAAAATGAGTGTAGAAAATCAATTTCAGATAAGATCTCATATTTGGATAAATCACCTGACACTAAAGGAAAATGGCTCGGTCAGGTAGAAACTTACATGTATAAAGTCCAGTCGTTACGACTTAGATTTGGTCAGCTCACTACGAGAATGCTGGCTAATATTGATCAATACGATACTCTCTTGAAGAATTATTCTGACCCAGCAAAATTCCCTTTAGAATTTACCTCTAAAATAATGGCAATGAATAGCCCCCTTAATAACCTTAGAAATAAATTCTACTCCAGCTTCAATCCTGCCAAATACGTAGAAGACTCGGCTGTGATGTATATAGAAAGGCAATAGTTAATTTCCTGTTTAAGGTTGAGAAACTGATTTAAGAATGACTTGTTTTATTGACCATCTCAGCTATTCTCAAACATCCAAAGTCCACCTTCCCATATGGCCAATCCTCTGTAAAGTCTCCTCAGTGATGTACCTCTTTTGATCGATTTGCTGAGGTTGGTCTCTACTGCAGAAATAACTGTGAATGCTCCTTCTTACATTTTCTGTCTCATTCATGGTGCCCCCATGCCATACGTGGGAATTAAAGATGAAGACCGAGCCTGCAGGCGCGATAATCCGGATTTCATCGGGATGCTTGTCCAAAGGATTAGCCATCACTTCATCGGGAAGAGCACTTAGTTTATGGGACTTTGGTACGATCCGTGTTGAACCATTATTCTCTGTAAAGTCATCCAAAAGCCAAATGCTGTTACAAACTTTGTAGGCTCCATTGACTACTGTATTCTTCCAATCGACATGGAGTTTCTGAAGGCCCATACTAGGTTTTGCAGCCCTATAATTGAGAGAGGAAAGCTTATATTGATGCCCCAAAACAGCTTCAATTCCTGCCAGCACTCGAGGATGGGTGTAAAAAACATCAAAGATCGGCCCCTTATTTACCAAATCAGCTAGGCGGTCCGCTCCTTCCTCTTTTGGGTGTCGGATATATTTTGATTCTGCCAATTCTGCCCCTGCATTTTCACCTTCAGACTGCATCAAATCGGCTATTCTATCATTGACTTTTTTGACCTCTTCGTCGGTCAGTAGCTGACCCAAATTAAGGTAGCCATAAGTTTCCAAAAATTCGATTTCCTGTAAGGTAAGCATAGCTAGATATTTTACTCTAAACTACGAATTGGCAACCAAAACATTGAATCTCCAATGATGAATGACGCAGGAATTGTAATCAATCCACAGCTGCGTAATTAGCCAGAAGTTAACTTGTGTCTGGAAAGACTTTTAAGCAAAAGGAGGATTTTTCAGTTTTGCCATTATTGAAAAGATCAGTAACTTCAGAGAATAATGGTCAAGAAGATCATAATTTTTAGCCTGACGATGAATACACTAAGGCTAAAAAGACCATACTTTTCCCCTCAAAAAATAAAATCAACTCCATGAAACCTTTCCTTTTTTTTCTCGCAATAGCCAACCTTTTTTTCAGCTGTTCCAATTCTGAATCCTACGATATCCTGATCAAAAATGGTCAAATCGTAGATGGATCTGGAAATTCTAGCTATGTGGGAGATATAGGAATACGGGGAGATACCATAGCTGCCATCGGGAATCTTCAAGATGCAATTGGGAACTCGGAAATAGACGCTACTGGTTTGGTGGTGGCTCCAGGCTTTATCAATATGTTGAGCTGGGCTACAGAGTCTTTGATCGAAGACGGTAGATCTCAAAGCGATGTTCGACAAGGCGTTACTTTGGAAGTATTTGGTGAAGGCTGGTCCATGGGCCCTCTCAATGAAGAAATGAAAGTGGATGAGGAAAAATCACAGGGAGACATTAAATACCCGATCAACTGGAGGACTCTCAGTGAATACCTTGATTTCTCTTGTGAAAAAAGGTGTTTCCACAAATGTGGCTTCCTTCATAGGCGCCACCACAGTGAGAATCCATGAACTTGGATACGAAGACAGAGCTCCAACAGCAGAAGAATTGGAATCCATGAAATCCCTGGTTAAGCAGGCTATGGAAGAAGGTGCATTAGGCGTGGGGTCTTCCTTGATCTATGCGCCAGCTTTTTATGCAAGTACCGAAGAACTAATAGAACTTTGCAAGGTAGCTGCAGCCTACGACGGCATGTATATTTCACATATGAGAAGTGAAGGAGGCAGGCTTCTGGAAAGCTTGGACGAATTGATCCGAATTGCAAGTGAAGCTAACATCAGGGCAGAAGTTTACCATTTGAAGGAAAGCGGACAAGCTAATTGGGGTAAATATGATGCGGTGGTTGCCAAGATAGATTCGGCAAGAGTTGCCGGTTTAGAGATCACTACTGATATGTACACCTACATCGCTGGAGCCAGCTGGTTTAGATGCAGCGATGCCTCCATGGGTACAAGAAGGCGGCTATAATAAATGGGCTGAGCGCTTGCAGGACCCTGTTATCCGTAAAAAGGTACTTCAGGAAATGAAGACTCCTACCGATGAATGGGAAAGTCTGATGCAAGCGGTAGAAGGACCTGAGAAAATGATTTTGGTTGGATTTAAAAATGACAGTTTGAAATACCTCACTGGAAAGACCTTGGCGGAAGTGGCGGAGCTAAGACAACTTTCTCCTGAAGAAACTGCTATGGATTTGGTCGTTCAGGATGGAAGCCGGGTTGGAACCATCTATTTCCTGATGTCTGAAGAAAATGTAAAAAAACAACTAGCACTTCCCTATATGAGTTTTGGCTCAGATGCTGGCTCCTACTCCATAGAAGGAGTATTTCTCAAGTCAAGCTACCACCCTAGAGCCTTTGGGAATTTTGCCAGGGTTCTCGGCAAATATGTTCGTGAGGAAAAGGTGATCACATTAGAATAAGCTATTTACAAATTGACAACTTTGCCAGCTACCAACTTGAAAATCAAAAAACGTGGTGCATTGAAAGAAGGATATTTTGCTGATTTGGCAATATTTGACCCTGCTCAAATCCAAGATCATGCGAGCTTTGAGGAGCCTATGCAATATGCCACTGGTATGGTACACGTTCTCGTGAACGGAACAGCAGTGCTCGAAAATGGCGAACATACAGGAGCATTCCCAGGTCAAGTGGTTAGAGGGCCGGGGTTTAGACAATAACCTATAAGTGACTGAATTTGACTCACTAATTTGAAAAGTCTCGAAAAGTAACCTCGCAGCAAAAGTATTTGCTTCCATGCTAGTACCTAAGTCCCAGTGAAAAGTAACCAATATGATATGTGCTTTTGTGCCAATATGGAGTCAAAAGCAAAAAGGATATCTAAAACTTAAGTATTGAGGCCGCTTCAGCCTGTCCCTCCAGTGCGGGTGTCATCGTTCTTCCGACCAGATAAGCAAAGAATCCAAGGTGACTGCCATCTTTGCGGCTAATCCTATTAAACAATTCTATCTCAGCGGATTTAAATTTTTACTTGGAGGAGTTTTCATTAGCACAGAGAAAATATCAGAAAGGATCGATATGAAAAAAACGTCAAGAAGCCACTAACCAAATAAAAGAATTTGAGTCCTTTCCTCTAAGGATTTGTATCTTTCTGAGTGAGAAAACTCTTAATACCAACTATTGCAGCTCTTATTTTTAGGTGGACTAGTTTCAACGGCCATTACCCTTTATACCATTGGGCTGGCTACTAATAGCACTTTCTTCCTTGCTGATGGCCCCATATTTTAAGGTAATGCGGAAGTTTATTGGTGGTAGCCACAATAGATAAAACTGGATTTGTAGAAAAAGCAGGAGAAAAGGCATCTCATCTATACGAATGGGCAGGTGATCCCAAAAGAGCTGAAGAGCTGGAAACTATAATTGAGGAAAACAGCAAGGACGATGGGCAAAAAACAGCTAGAGAGGAATAAACCTCCCTTGCTATTTTTTCATTCTTATCGCGCTCTCTGGTTATCTACAGTTTCCTCCTGTACATCATTCTTACGGTCATTTTCCCGTTCAATTTCATTGAATTCTTCTTTTTTAGGAGGTCTAGTTCCTCCTGACTGCCCTGGTGTCTTTGGTGCCTTCCCTTTATCTACTTCTTCTTTCTTTCCCAGTAAATACGCTGAAAATATCCCTGTAGGTTGATTGTTTATAATAAGCATGTTGGTGGTGGTTTTTAATGTAAATCAGTAAATGAACAAATTTTCTTCAGTTCCGAAAATTTATTCCAAGGCGCTACCCAATCCTTCAATTTCCTCTACAGCTACCCTTTTGATGAATTCATCGTAATACTGATTATCCTCATCTGAATAGGTTCCATAAGCATTAAGCAGAAAGCCCTTTTCACCAGTATCGCTGTGAAGTAAATAAATCACAGCCATATCGGATGGGTCTGATTCACCTTCGAACCTGTAAACCTTCACGATCTTTAATTGCTCAGGCTGATAAATTTTGTCTGAACCGTCAAACAAAGCCCCTGCTTGTCTTATGGTTAATTCCTTTCCATATCCTTTTGCAGGCAATTGATTTAATACCTGAGAATAAGTAGTCATTGATTTGGAAGTGCTCATGATCTTTATGTTTATAAAAAAAGCGAAATATTCATTTCAATGTCATAAAGCAAGACCAATTCCATCGATGACTTTAGACTTATTAAAACTTTTAAAAAATCAGATAAGCCTTCTAAACGATAATCAAGGGCATTTTGAATTTTTTTAGTTGTTCCCCAGGCAACCGAAGCATAAGCATAGAAGCGGTTGTTCTACCCCAAAATGGGGTGTTTTTTTTTAAAAAAAATAATTTGGCAGAAACCAGTAAAGAAGCCGTTCCTAGTATTTGAATCTACCAACTGAAATAACACAAAAATAAGCGCCTTGATCTGATTTTATTTCAGTTCAAGGCGCCAGGTTTTTCCTTTCTTCTTTGATCAATTCCCTAGACTTGCTAGGAAATTATCTACCACCATACTCAAATATTCATTTAGCGCTTGTTGAGTTTTTGCTTTGTAAGCCGCTCTATCAGCCCTTACCTGATGAGATACTTCGAGTTCCTTATCATTGGTATAGGCAACCCCATTATAAGTGGTATTGTAACTCACATCTGGCGCGACATATTCCTTAAATTTCTTTTCTTCCATCACGCCAGGGATTTCTATCCCACCTTTTGGGGAATATGACAAAATAGTATTTGCTCCTGACCCATTCATCCCACCTTTCCAAACAATCCGTGCAGCGATTCTGGATGTTTCTATTTTAGAACCTAATAATCCTTCAGCAGATTTAGCAATAGCCACTTCAGGTATTTGGTATTGTACCACACCTTTCATCTTGGTAGCATCTGTCACGTAAGAGCTATTCCCCTCAATAGTCACAAATTGAAAGCTGATGTTCGCTTCAAAAACGGGAATATCTCCCAAATCTTTGGATAATTTAGGTGTAGTATCTACAATAAAAGACCCTTTGGTCTTACCGTCTTTATTCATTGATTTATAGAAATAATCAAAACCAGTAGGCGCTGTAGTTACATATCCTAGTAGTTGTGCTTTCGTAGGAGTTCCTCCTTGGGTCTTTGTCCAATCGCTATAAAAATCAGTTTTCTCCGCTACATCGGAAGTCACAATTTCAATTCCTGCATCGGTTAGTCTTTTTACGACCATAGCGTAGGCATTGTCAGTGATTTCCTGCATGTCTGAAATCTCCACTCCAGTCATACCGACAGCCATCTCTGCTCTGGTCTTGCCTCCCGCACTCGCCTCCGAACTTGCAGCGATCAACTGGTAATTGATATTAAATTGATTTAAATAAATCTTCTTAGGAGCATCCTTCAATTTTTTTTCACCGTAGCTGTTATCGCTGAGATTTTTGCTGGTTACGAGTTGCCCATTTGCGATTGTGCACACAAAAAAGGCAAAGATTAATAAAGTATTTTTCATGGTTTCGAATTTTTATGTTCTGGTTCATACAAATGACTTAATTAATACCCCTTGTTTCAATAAGGTCGATTAGGTATTTTGGCATACCTAATAGTAGGTATATAAGCTAAAATCTGTCGCATTGAGAGTTATCAGCATTTTGTTTTTTTGTCTCTATAGTTTTGCCTCATTCGGACAAACTGAACTGATCGACAGCCTTCAAAATATTTTAAAAAACCAACCAGATGATTCGACCAAAGCAACTGTTTTGGGTGACCTATGCTGGCATTTGAAATACTCTGATCCTCCAAAAGCATTGGAGTATGGCTATGAGTCTATTCAGATTGCAGAGAAAAAGGGATACCTAGCTTTGCAGGCTTATGCGTCCAATAATGTAGGGGTAGTTTTCTGGGCTAAATCCGATTACGATTCAGCAGCCTATTACCTGGACAAAACGCGCGAACTGTACTCCTCTCTCGAAAATGAACGTGGTGTGGCGGTGACTTCTGTGAACTTGGGACTCATCCTTCAAAACATGGGAGATTATGATACTTCCTTGGAATATCAATTAGAAGCACTCCGGATTGTCAATAATTTAGAAGATCAAGGCTTGAAAGGAAGTGTACTGACTAACATTGGAAATGTGCATTTCCTGAATGAAAAGTTTGACAAAGCGAAATCCTACTATTTCGAGGCGCTGGAATTCAAAAAATCACTTCCAGATGATCAATTCCGACAAAATCTTCAAAAGACTTTATTGAACATAGGGAATGTATATGATCGCTTGAATAATCAGGATTCTGCTATTTATTATTTCCAGGAAGCACTGCCCTATGCCATTGATGCTAATGACACAAAAAGCCAAGCATTGATCTACACAGATTTGGGACATGCATATTCAGAAAAAGGAGACTACATACTTGCCAATAATAATTTCGAAAAGGCAATGAAGATCTATTCCTCTGGCAGCTATGAGAATGACTATGACTATTCTATACTACTTTATTCGCTAGCTCAAAATGAGCTTAGAAGAGAAAACACTAGAGGTGCAATTACATTCGCTGAGCAGAGTTTAGAACTCTCGAAGAAACTGAATAATCTAAATCGCTTAAAGGATGGTTATGGGCTTTTGGCGGAAGTCTATGAAGCAAATAATCAATTTGGGGATGCGCTGAATGCGCATAAGTTTCAGAAAATATATGCTGATAGCTTGCTGAATATCGAAACGAACAAAGAAATCGCAGAACTGGAAACCAAGTATGAAACAGAGAAGAAGGACCAACAAATCATTTTATTGGATCAGGAGAATAGTCTACAGCAGGCTACCAATCAGCGGAATTTCATCATTATCCTAGCCTTATTCTTTGTCTTACTTCTCCTACTGTTGGTGTTTTATCTCTGGAGAAAGCAATCCAGAATCAGCCAGCAAAAGGTTCTTAGTGAGCAAAAAACCAGACTTCGTGAAGCTCAAATTCAAGCGGTGATTTCCAGCGAGGAGAAGGAAAGAAAGCGTTTTGCTTCCGACCTCCACGATAGCATGGGTCAATTGGTGAGTGCATTGACTATGAATATCCAAGGCTTGAAGAGTACCAGCAATGATCCGCTGGTGCGAAATGAAATTGTAGACAACTCCACTGTTTTACTCAATGATATTCAGCGGGAGATCCGAAATATCGCCTTCAACCTCATGCCTCAGGTTCTGACAAAGGAGGGGTTAATCCCAGCATTACAGGAATTGACAGCAAGAATAAATAAGTCCAATCAAGTAAATGCGAAAGTGCAGGTATTTGGCATTGATCGCCGATTGAATGAAGTTTTTGAAATCTCACTTTATAGAATTTTGCAGGAGTGGATATCCAATATTTTAAAGTATGCCGAAGCAACTGAGATCTTAATTCAGTTTACCGCGCATGAGGAGGAGATCATTATCACTGTGGAAGATAATGGGAATGGGTTTGACCTAAACACCTTTGAAAACAGCAAAGGAAATGGTTGGAGAAATATCAATACCCGGCTTAATCTCATTAAAGGATCAATGGACATAGACACCATGCAAGGAAGAAAAAACACCATGCTCACCCTTATCCTAGACAAATCACTTGCCTTTAAAACAACTCAGGTAGAGATGAATACCTAGTCATAGGTATTGAAACATAGTCCAAACACAGCGTACTTTGAAACAAAAAGATGTTGCGTTTATTTAAAAGTAAGACAGAAAAACTGATGAAGAAGTACCGAATACTTTTAATAGATGATCATAAAATCTTACTGGAAGGCACACAAAGTCTTCTCAGCGGACTGGAAGACTATGAGGTCGCAGCAGCAGCCAGCAGTGGCAAAAAAGCGATCGAACTACTGAAAACACAGGATTTTGACATCCTTGTCACCGATTATGAGCTACCGGATTTTTCAGGTTTGGAAATCATCAAAATCGCTCATTCCATCAATCCTGAAATCAAAGTTATCGTGCTCAGCATGCATGATGACCCATCAGTAGTGAGAGATTTACTCAAGGAAAATATCGACAGCTTTGTGCTGAAAAATGATGCTCATTCTTCTTTGATGCAAGCCCTTGACAAAGTCACTTCAGGAAAGAAGTACTTCAGTGATGAAATCTCGGAGATACTGGTAAGACAGCTTAATGCTCCTGCGGAGAAAAGCGATCTTTCACCCCGAGAAACAGAAATCATTAAACTCATAGCTAGGGATTTTTCTACAAAGCAGATCGCAGAAGTACTGTTTATCAGCGAGAAAACAGTAGAAACCCATCGTAAAAATATTCTCCGAAAGATCGAATGCTCAACCTTGGTAGGTTTGGTCAACTATGCCCATGCACATAATCTGGTGTAGTGTTTCCGGATTCTGTTATTATTCAAGAATTTAAATACCTGATTAAAAGGAAGTATTTTAAATCATCAATAAATGGCGGAAAGAGTTTCTTACAGAATGGAAGAATCGAATGGAAATCTTAAGATAATCAGCGTCTAGGCTGCAAGACATCCAACTTTTTGTCCTGAGTAATTTTATCCACCACTAGCGCAATCGCTCCATCTCCTGTTACATTACAGGCAGTTCCAAAGCTATCCATAGCAATGTAAAGTGCGATCATCAAACCGATCATTTCCTCGCTGAATCCAAGCATGGATTGAAGTACTCCAATTGCTGCCATTATTGCACCGCCTGGTACTCCTGGTGCTGCTACCATTGCAATTCCTAGCATAAAAATAAATCCAGCAAACATCCCAAAATCAAAGGGAACGCCTTCCAAGATCATCAAAGCCATAGCACAAGCAGTGATTTTCATGATACTTCCTGACAGGTGAATCGTTGCACAAAGTGGAATGACAAAACCTGCAATTTTTGGTGAAACTCCATTTTTCTCAGCTTGCTCCAGCGTCACTGGAATAGTAGCTGCTGAGGATTGTGTTCCCAAAGCAGTAAAATAGGCCGGCATCATAGTCGCCAATAACTTAAAAGGATTCTTTTTGACAATCGCTCCTGTGATCACATATTGAAGGATCAGCAAGAAAATATGCATGGCAAAGATCACCCCGATGATATTCAAGAATACCGAGAGGATAGAATACACCTGGCCGCTGAAAGCCATATTTGCGAAAATCCCCAAGATGAAAATTGGCAAGAGTGGTATGATTACATTCTCGATCACCTGCATGATGATGGTTTCAAAGTCCTTTACCACCTTTTTCAACGTGGAATTCTCCTGATAAGAAAGTCCCAATCCAATCACAAATGCCAAAACCAAAGCAGACATTACATCTATCACGGCAGGTATGGTGATACTGAAATAAGGCACTAAATCATTTCCTCCCTCGGTTACTTCTGCTGCTTCATTTACATGGGAAGCTAGAAGAGATGGGAAAATAGTAGAAGAGGTAAAATAGCTCATAAAGCCAGAGAACAGCGTAGATCCATAGGCTATTGCGGCAGTGATAAGCAGTAATTTCCCGGCACCTTTACCCAAGTCAGAGATTGCCGGCATGATCAATCCGAGGATAATCAAAGGAATGGCAAAATTCAAAAATTGACCAAAAAAGGCATTAAAGGTCGCGAAAACCCGATTGATGGATTCTGGCAAATACAGACCAAAAACTATCCCTAACACGATAGCGATGAAAACTTTGAAGAGAAGATTAGAGAATAATTGCTTCATTTATTTCTGGAATTCTTATGGAGAAAGGACAATAGCCTTAGGTTTTTCGAAGTGCTAAGATATAAGAATAGGATTTTAGAATTGGATCGATTCATATTTATTCAAAAGCTCAGATTCAAGTCACATAAATAATTGAGGGAAGTCATTACCACCTAATTGTCACACCATTCTCCTTCAATTTCCTCTGTATCAGGATAGTCAAATCAATTTCATTTAACATATTGGAGCAACAATACCCCCCAAACCATGCAAAGAACTCCTTTAATAAAAATATCTCTAGCTTTCTCGATTTTTCTCTACTCTAATATTCTAGCGATTGCGCAGACTCAGGAGCCACCAAAGTTAGTCGCGGGCTTTCCTGTCAATTATGATGAAGATGCCATTCCTCCTTATACTTTACCTGAGATACTCACCCTGGAGAATGGTAAAAAAGTTACTAATTCAGAGATTTGGATGCATGAGCGAAGACCAGAACTATTGAATTTCATTGCAGAACTACAATATGGAAAAACACCTCCAGCTCCAAAATCGATAGCCTTTGAAGTTTATGACAAAGAAAGCAAGGCTTTAAATGGCAAGGCAATTCGCAGGCAGGTCAGAATATATTTAACTGAAAACAGCAAAGAGCACCCAATGGATTTGCTCATTTATTTACCCAGGAATTCTAATAAGAAAACACCTGTTTTCTTCACCATTTCCTTTACTGCAAATAATCTAACCGTAGACGATCCAGAAATACGAGTTGGTGAAATGTGGAATAAATCAGGTGAAAAAGTCAAAGCAGATCAGCCAAGTGCTTTTCGGGCTACTAATGTGGAGCAATTTATAGACGCAGGATATGGTTTCGCCACAGTTTACTATGGAGATATAGATCCAGATTTCAAGGATGGTTTTGAGCACGGAATACGCAAGGATTTTCTCAAGCCTGGCGAAACGGAGCCTCAAAGCGATGAGTGGGGAACTATTTCAGCTTGGTCTTGGGGACTCAGCAGAGCCATGGATTATTTTGAAAAAGACGAGCAGATTGATGCCAGTCGCATTGCCTTAATGGGTGTTTCCCGATTAGGAAAGACAGTGCTCTGGACAGGAATAAGAGATACTAGATTCAAAATGATCATCGCCAGTTGCTCGGGTGAAGGTGGAGCTGCTATTGCAAGAAGGGATTATGGCGAAAACATCAAGCATATGTCCGACTCCTCCAGGGATGGCTATCAGTTTGCCCCAAACTATCATGCCTATTCCACGCATGTGAATGACTTTCCTTTTGATGCTCACACGCTCGTAGCAATGATTGCTCCCAGGCCTTTATTGCTTCAAACAGGAAATACGGATTATTGGTCAGACCCCAAAGGTGAGTTTATAGCGGCGCAGGAGGCTACCGAAGTATATAAGCTATTTGGAGAAAATGGTCCAAAAAACAATGAAATGCCTGCTGCGGGAGACATTTCATTGCTGGAAAACAAACTTGGATATTACATGCATGATGGTGGTCACGGGACTATTCCCTCTGACTACCCTGTCTTTATCCAGTTTATGAAGAAGTTTTTGTAATCTCTAAACCATAGGAATTTCGGTGGACAGAAGAACGAAATTGCCTCAATTATTAATTTGATAAATTTTAGTTTGAATTTGCCTTTTCAAAAATCAGGTAATGCTGAATTGGTAGGAATTTTCCATTTTCCACCAAATCAAACCCATTAGCTTTCAACTCCTTATTTGCCTGCTTTTCGGTCATTTTATGAAGTGGCTTGATTGCAATACTCGGATCCTCACCTTTGTATTCGAGTAATACTATTTTACCGTCTGGCTTGAGCGATTTATATATAGCACTAAGCATCTCCTGCGGATACGCCAGCTCATGATACACGTCAACCATTATAACCAGATCCACTTCTCCCTCGGGCAGATTAGGTGATTGCTCAGTACCTTGCACTGGAATCACATTCTCAACCCCTAGCTCATTACTTCTATTTCGGATATAATCGACTGATTCTTCCTGAATATCCACAGCATAGACTTTGCCCTCACTAACTAAGGGAGCTATTCTAAACGTATAATATCCAGAACCAGCTCCTATGTCTGCAACTACACTTTTGGAAGTGATGTGCAGCTTTTCCAATGCATCGGCAACACCTTCTTCACGTGCTCGTTCTGCACGCTCCAACCAATCCATTCCAGCAAAACCCATGACTTGGGATATCTCCCTTCCCAGATAGACTTTACCCGAACCATCCCAATTTGGATTTTTAAAAGTGTATGGATCTTCGGTTGTTGTCTGTGCCTGGCAGGAAAAATTGAGGATAAAAAAGGCAGTGAGTAGTAAGATGATTGCTGACTTTTGCATATAGGAACTTTTTAAGTTTAACTCCTATAAGTAATGTATGTTTCAAAAATCACGACAATAGAAAACCCCGATTCCTTTCAGAATCGGGGTTTGTTTTATTACTCAACCCCGGTCTGTGTCTTACAGACCGGGACTATGAATGTGTTAAGTGGTTTGTGGAGACCTGCCTACCGGCAAGGCAGGCGCAAACTAGGGCAACTGATGGAAGACACAAGCCACCGAGGTCAACCCACCTAATTAAGCTATCTTATCAAAGATTTACTTTCTCATTTTCTTATAGGCATTGATCAAGCCATTGGTAGAGCCATCGTGGGCGGTAACTTCCTCATCACCTTTAAGCTCAGGAAGAATTCCAGATGCCAGGACTTTGCCTAGCTCCACTCCCCACTGATCGAAGCTGAATATATCCCAAATAACACCCTGAACGAAGATTTTATGTTCGTACATGGCAATCAAAGCGCCGAGGGTATAAGGAGTGATTTCCTTCACCAAAATGGAATTGGTAGGACGGTTACCTTCGAAAACCCGATGCGGAGCGATTTCTTCGATTTGCTCGTCTGACTTAGCGGCAGCTTTCATTTCTGCTTTTACCTCTTCGAGAGACTTCCCTTTCATTAGGGCTTCTGTCTGGGCAAAGAAGTTGGAGAGCAATTTCTGATGATGATCACCAATCGGGTTATGGGAAATCGCCGGAGCGATGAAATCACAAGGAATCAAGTGTGTGCCCTGATGGATCAACTGATAAAAAGCATGCTGACCTGTTAGACCCTGGCTCTCCCCAGATAATCGGTCCTGTAGTGTAATTTACCTTTTCGCCGGAGCGACTCACATACTTACCATTGCTTTCCATATTTCCCTGTTGGAAATAGGCGGCAAAACGGTGCATGTACTGATCGTATGGCAAAATAGCGTTCAGGAACTTCGCACCAAGAAAATTAGTATTCCAGATACCTATCAACGCCAGGACAACCGGAATATTTCTGTCAAACTGAGTATGACGGAAATGACTATCCATCGCATGAGCGCCAGATAGTAGTTTCTCGAAATTATCAAATCCGATGGTACATGCAATTGGCAAACCAATGGCAGACCATAGAGAGATACCTTCCTCCTACCCAGTCCCAGAATTCAAACATGTTTGCTGTATCAATTCCAAATGCTTCCACGGACTTGGCATTAGTAGAAAGCGCCACGAAATGCTTAGCCACTGCAGATTCATCCTTTGCATGTTCCAAGAACCAATCACGCGCTGTATGCGCATTAGTCATGGTTTCCTGCGTGGTGAATGTCTTGGATGCAATAAAGAAAAGCGTGGTTTCAGGATCTACTTTTTTCTTAAGCGTTTCGGCCATATGGGTTCCATCTACATTGGAAACGAAGAAACACTCAATATCAGGGTTCTGATAAGGCTTCAAGGCCTCCGTCACCATTACCGGACCTAGGTCAGAACCACCAATCCCGATGTTTACCAAAGATTTGATCGGCTTACCTGTGTAGCCAAGCCATTGTTTATTTTGGATTTTATCTGCGAAAATCTTCATTTTTTTCAAGACAGCAGAGATATCTTCCATGATATTATGTCCATCCAGAAGTACAGTCTCATCCGCAGGATTTCTCAGCGCAGTATGCAATACCGCCCTCCCTTCAGTGACATTGATAGGCTTTCCAGTAAACATATCTTCAACCGCCTCATGCAGCTTGCACTCCTTAGCCAAATCATAAAGTGCATCAAGGATGTCCTGCCCAATTTGTCTCTATTCTTCGAAAAATCTACCAGAATATCTTCCATCGAAATACTCAACTTATCAAAGCGCTCCGGCTGATCAAATTGAGATAGAATGGTCATTTCTTTATGTTCTTCAGCAAGTTGTTTTAATCTTGCCCAGGCTGATGTGCTAGTGGGATTAATTGCGTTCATTGGTTTGTTTGATAGGAATGAGTCACAAAAATAAGGTTTTACTTCAGGGATAAAAGAGATTTGAAGTAAAGTGAGACATAGGCTTTAGTTCAAATGGTTTTCAATTTCAGATTTGTTTGACTATAATTAAACTTTACTATTAGTCAACCAAATATGGCGTTCAAAAATACCTTTCGATTTTTTCTCCTAATAACAGCCTTTCTTGGACTTAGCTCCTCGCTTTATAAATCTCAGGATACCCAAATAGTCCGATTGAATAAGCATTTCTACCCGATAGCCGAGGCCGATACCATCAATTATTTCTACAAAGGAATTATTGTCAATCTTAGCGACAGCACATCCATAGAGCGCATTTTCAATCTGAAAAATCAAATAGTCAAAGTTACCCGATATGGTCATAACCAAGAGGGGGATTTTCCTGAGGAAAACACAGAGACTTATGATGAAAATGGGAAGTTGACTTCCAAGAAAATCAAGAATCGCAACAATGGTTTCTACCAAGCTATATACTATTCCAAGGGCGAAAAAATAGGCGAAGTGCTTTTTCAGGGTGAAAAGAACTTTGAAATCAGAAAGGCAGGTAGTGAGGAAGTAATTACTGCAGATGAAAATGTGTTTGAGCCAAAGCCAAAACTAAATCAGGATCTTTGGAATCAAACACTGATGCAAAACTTGAAATACCCTGCATTAGCTCGGAGAGATAGAGAAGAAGGAACCGCTATTCTTGGGATGTATGTAAATGAATTTGGTGAGCATGGTGGTTTCGAGTTAGCCAATCCAGAAAATGTAAGTGAATCTTTGGCGCTAGAAGCACTTCAGGCAGCCAGTAAATATGAGGGGGAAATTAGTCCTGCTACTAACCATGATGGAAATACGATAGATGCCTGGTTATATATTCCGGTAAGGTTTAAGCTGGATTAGTCTTTCAGTGATTTTAAATGAAGAAAAACGAAAAATTAAATCAATACGAACTGAGAATATTGGTAATTAAACAGCGAGAGCAATCAAGGAAACTTGAGTCAATTGCGTTAACAATTCTAACCGTCGCCTCGCTGATTCTGGTAATTCTATGGGGAATCTTACGTACTCAATAATAGAGTTATACAACCAACAAAACCCGCCATTTCTGACGGGTTTTGTCATTTCAAAAGAGCCAAAACTAATAAAAGCCAAGCTCGAAACTAGCAGAGGCGTGCATCGGTCATACGACAACCAACACCCAACTACCCTAATCCTTCAAGAAATCCCTCAATACATAATTCAGAATTCCGCCATGCTTGTAGTAAGCAATCTCAACTTCTGAATCCAGTCTCGAGCGTACTTGAATTTTCTTCTCCTGAGATTCTGAAGTGACAATGACTTCGAATTTCTGCGAAGGCTTCAATCCATCCTCAATTCCGGTAATAGTGAATTCCTCTTTTCCACTTAAACCTAGACTCTTGGCAGTTTCACCTGGCATGAACTGAAGTGGCAAGACTCCCATTCCCGCCAAGATTACTTCCGGTGAATACGTTTCATAGCTTTCAGCAATTACGGCTTTGATGCCAAGTAAGTTGGTTCCCTTTGCAGCCCAGTCACGTGAAGATCCTGATCCATATTCTTTTCCAGCTAAGACTACTAAAGGCACGCAAGCTGCCTGATATTTCTCGGAAGCTTCAAACACGGACATCTCCTCATTGCTGGGAATGTATGTGGTAAAACCACCTTCTTGGGTACTCAATTGGTTTTTGATACGAACGTTGGCAAAAGTACCACGAACCATCACCTCGTCATTTCCTCTCCGCGAACCATAGGAATTGAAATCCGGTCGCTCCACTCCTCTTCCGTTTAGGTATTTACCCGCAGGAGTATCAGGTCTGAAAGATCCTGCCGGAGAAATATGATCTGTAGTGATAGAGTCACCCAGTTTCAAAAGAACTCTTGCGTTTGTAATGTTTTTAGGTTCTGGTACATCTACCGAAATCCCCTTGAAAAATGGCGCTTCCTTGATGTAGGTACTGCTATCATCCCAAGGATAGATTTCTCCTTCACCGGATTGTAATTCTTTCCAAATGTCATTTCCTTCGAAAATCTCACCGTAGCTTTTTTCATAATCATCTGGTGTAAGGACTTTTCTGGCAACCTCAGCTATTTCCTCATTAGTTGGCCAGATATCCTTCATAAATACAGGTTCCAAATTCGGATCGTAGCCAATCGGCTCATTATATAAATCCACGTCCACACGACCTGCAATGGCATAAACTACCACTAGCATAGGCGACATGAGGTAATTCATTTTCACCTGCGGGTGCACCCTGGCTTCAAAGTTTCTATTTCCGGAAAGGACAGAAGCTACGACTAGGTCGTTATCCTCCACTGCTTTCGCAATGTGTCTTGGAAGCGGTCCTGAGTTACCAATACAAGAAGTACAGCCATAACCCACGGTATGGAATTTTAGCGCCTCTAAGTCTTCAAGTAACTCTGATTTCTCCAAGTAATCGGTCACCACCTTCGATCCTGGAGCCAAGGAAGTTTTCACCCAAGGCTTCACATCCAATCCCAATTCCCGCGCTTTTCTGGCCACTAATCCTGCTCCAAGCATTACGGAAGGATTGGAAGTATTGGTACAGGATGTAATTGCTGCGATGACGATAGAGCCATCATACAATTCAAATTTCTCGTTATGCAGATTAACTGAAACAGTCTTCAGACCATTTTTAATCTTAGTTTTGATCTCGGTCTCTGCAGGTGCCTCTACCCCCGATTGATCTTCTGTTTGTCCTCCTCCTTCTTCAAGGAAACGGGATACTTCTTCCCGCTTATCGATAGGAATGTATTGACGACCATGAACTGACTCCAAGAGCTCTCCGAATTTCGGTTTGAAATCTCTCACCAAAATCTTATCCTGGGGACGTTTTGGCCCTGATACTGTCGCTTCTACCGTTCCCAAATCCAATTCCACCACAGAACTGTAATTGATCAGATCCTCGTCTTTTCTCCAAAGCATGTTGGCCTTGCAATAATCCTCCACCAATTTGATCTGATCAGCTGAGCGATTGGTTTTTCCCATATAATCCAACGTACGATCATCAATCGGGAAGTAAGTCACAGTACAGCCAAATTCCGGAGACATATTGGCAATGGTAGCTCTGTCAGGGACGGAAAGATTATCCAACACCTGGCCCAAATACCTCTACAAACTTACCCACTACGCTGTTTCTTCTAAGTAACTCCGTAATGGTCAATACCATATCCGTAGCCGTGGTACCTGCCGGCAAATTACCAGTCAACTTCAGGCCAACCACTTCAGGCATAATAAAGTAAATGGGCTGACCTAGAATAGCCGCTTCCGCTTCAATTCCTCCTACTCCCCAGCCTACTACTCCGATTCCATTCACCATAGGTGTGTGGGAATCTGTCCCGACAAGCGTATCTGGAAAAACCATCCCATCTCGCTCAATTACTCCCTGAGCTAAATATTCCAAGTTTACCTGGTGGCAGATCCCCTATACCTGGAGGCACCACTGAAAAGTTATTAAAGGTTTTTTGTGCCCATTTCAGGAATTTGTAGCGCTCAGAATTCCGTTCGTATTCCTTTTCTACATTCTTTTGATAACTGTAATTAGTCCCAAAATAATCCACCTGCACCGAGTGATCTATGACAAGGTCAACTGGAATCAATGGATTAATTGTACTTGCATCTTTACCCTTTCGATGTGCTTCCGAACGTAAGGATGCTATATCCACCACCGCCGGAACTCCTGTAAAATCCTGCATCAGAACTCGAGCAGGTTTAAATGGGACATCTTTGTCGGAGGGTTGCGGTGACCAATTCATCAAGGTTTCAAGATGCTCTTTAGTAATCGCAAAATCATCAAAATTTCTCAGCGCATTTTCCAATAAAATCCGGATTGAAAAAGGTAAGTGCTTTACCGGGTGACCGCTAGCATCTAATTTTTCTAAACTCCAAAATGTATGATCTCCTTTTGAAGTTTTCAATGTAGTTTTAATCTGGAATGGGTCTTGACTCATGTTTGCTATGGGCTAAGGTTAAAAATAGATTCATTTAACTAACTCAAAATTCCTGCTTAGGATTCCATACTTTACATTTGAAATAAAGTTTCCCCATTTTGCAGGCCGATTATTCATCTTTAATTTAACTTAAGAAAATCAAATTTTTACATGGGTTACCTCATCCTTCAAGTATTCAGTGCCTTTTTTATATTCGCTTCATTTTTCCCTTTAGTCAAGCTGGATTACTGGTGGGTACGCATTTTTGACTATCCAAGACTGCAGAAATTGGTCATCATCATTGGATTGACGGTTTGTTGGATCAGTTCCCTTGGCTGGTCAGTTTCACTTGAGGCGTATTTCTGGATTACTGCACTGGGAATTTCAGCTATCTACCTGAGTACCAAAGTCTGGCCTTTCAGTCCTTTTGGAAAAAAAATGATCGAAACGGTATCCTACAACGAACAGTCAGGCATCAGCCTTTTGGTGGGAAATGTCTATCAATACAACAAACACTATGAGAAAGCTGTCGCACTAGTCAATTCAGTAAACCCAGATTTAATATTTTTTGTGGAGACGGATAAGGCATGGGAAAGAGGACTTTCTGAAATAGAAAATGATTATCCAACTCAGATTAAAATCCCGCTAGATAATACCTACGGATTGCTACTTTATACCCGAATGGAAATTGTGAGACAGGAAATAAATTACCTGATCAATGAAGAAATCCCTTCGTTGGAATTAGATATAAAGCTTCGAAATGGGGAAATAATTACCATTTATGCGATTCACCCAACTCCTCCCGTGCCGGGCGAAAATGAAAAAAGTACGGAAAGAGATGCAGAAATATTGATGGTTGGAAAAAAATCAAAGGCCAACCCGAAGCCTTCTCTGGTCATAGGAGATTTGAATGATGTGGCGTGGAGCTATACTACGGAGCTGTTTTTGAAAAATTCTGAAATGGCTGACCCTCGTCGTGGCAGAGGTTTGTTTAACACCTTTCATGCGAAAGTCCCACTTTTCAGATGGCCATTGGATCATATCTTTTTAAGCAAGCACTTTGGGGTGGCTAGTCTAAAAGTTCAAAAAGGTATAGGATCAGATCACTTCCCTATTTCATTGAAGGCTGTGTTGACACCAACAAACGATACAGAAACAATTAAAGCAAATGGGGAAGAAAAAGAAGAAGCCCGCGAAAAGATTTCCCGCGGGCTCGATGAAAATGATAAAGACTAATTTCTGTTAGTTGTCTGCCTTTTCTTCAGCTTTTGCCTTTCTCTTAAAACCTTTGTTGAATGGCCAGGTATATTCCAAGGCTTCCATTCCACGGTTCAAGTTATAAGTAGCTGAATCGGTATTTTCCAAGGTGCTTTTCAAGGTCTCAGCGAATTCAGGATCATTTAAAAGCATTCCCAAAGAATTATTAGGATCGTTGAACTTATCAGTAATCGCGCTCAGCTTCTGAGTCATTTCTTCAGAATTAGCCGCTGTTTGCTTGAAGCTTTCCATTGTTTGCTTCAACTCATTAGCCATGGTAGTATCGGTCACTAGATCATTAAAGAGATTTCCCTCCTGATTCAATTTCGAAGTAAACTTATTCAACTCAGCAATCATACGATTACTATTGATGGATGCTTGATCCAAATTTCTAACTATCGCTCTGAAGCTTTCTGCCATTAAGGAGTCGGTCAACGCCGCACCCACCATGCCATCACCAGCAGCAAGTTTGCTAGTCAGGTTTTTAAGGTTGCCTGTGATTTCTACTAGATTCTCATTATTCACCTGCAGCGTTTCCATCATCTGGTCTGTATCCAATGGCATCACTGATTCCAGTCTATCACCATCCTCTACTGGTGGCGCCAAAGTAGTACCGCCATAGATGACGATGATCTTGTTACCAATCAATCCATCAGAGCTGATAGTGGCTTTCGAATCCTTTCTAATAAATTCCACCACTTCTTCCTCCACGTTCATTTCAATTTCTACCTGAGAATCTCCGTAAAAATTGATTTTACGAACAGTACCGATCTTCACACCGGAAAACCAGATGTTGTTTCCAGTCTGAAGACCTCCAATATCATCGAAAACAGCTTTTAGCTGAATCGCCTTTACAAATTTTTTCTGCTGGCCACCAAGTGTCAAAACACCTGCAACCAGGATAGCAATGCCTAAAAAGACAAAAATGCCAACTATGACTGATCTTTTATTTTCCCCTCTCATGAGTTGATGAAATTATAATCGTAAAATGATTTTATGCGTTTGTCTTCTGCGTGAGGAAAGACCTCCTCAAAAGTTCCGACAGCGTCAAACTGTCCATCCAACAATACTGCCATACGATCCCCTGTATCTTTAGCACAGGTCAAATCGTGAGTAATAACGATGGATGATGTATTGTACTCCTCACGAACTTGCGTGATAAGGCTATTGATCTCTCCGCAAGTAATCGGATCCAATCCTGCGGTAGGTTCATCATAAAGCATTATTTCAGGCTCCAAAATCAACGTACGCGCAACACCTATTCTTTTCTTTTGACCTCCGGAAAGCTCTGATGGCATTTGGTTGATAGATTGAGGTAAACCCACACTATCCAGCAAACCTTCGATTTTCATGGTGATTTCTTTCTTGGTAAGGTTCTTTATATTCCTCACCAATGGAAACTCCATGTTTTCACGAACTGTCATACTATCATATAGCGCTGAGTTTTGGAATGAAAACCCAATTCTCAGACGCAAAGCGTTCAATTCTCTTGTGCTTAAGGTGGAAACTTCCTTACCCAGCACATTCATAGATCCAGTATCCTGTTTTAAAAGCCCAACCATTATCTTGATTAGAACTGACTTTCCAGATCCTGATTTACCTAAAACCACAAGGTTTTCTCCCTTGTGTAGATCCAGATCAACCCCTTTCAATACATCTAAGTCCCCAAAAGACTTCTCCAAACCGCGAATTTCTACAACCTTCTCTTCCATGATTAAAATGCTCGGATTGCGTTAACGATCTGAAGAACCAACAGTTCTTCTATAAATATTAGGAACATTGCCATAACCACTGCTGCATTTGCCGCCCGGCCTACACCTTCTGTTCCTTTGGATGAATTATATCCCTTGTAACAGCCAACTATTCCTATGGTAAAGCCGAATAAGATTGACTTCAACACTGAAGAAATGATGTCCAGAAATGAAATAGATTCAAATACCTGAACAAAGAAAGTGGTCAAACTCACCTTCTCATTAGCACTTACACTAAGAAACGACCCCATTAGGGCTACAAAGTCTGTGTACATCACAAGCAATGGAATCATCAGAGTGGTTGCGATCACCCGCGTCACTACGAGGAAATTAAAAGGATTCGTCGCTGATACCTCCATCGCATCAATTTGCTCAGTCACCTTCATCGAGCCAATCTCAGCACCTATACTGGATCCTACCTTACCGGCAGCAATCAGTGCAGTAACTAGTGGTCCCATGGCCCGAACTACCGCAATGGAAATCAGCGATGGCAACCATGAAGTAGCTCCAAATTCTGAAAGGGAAGGTCTGGATTGGTTAGTAAATACAATACCTACAATGAACCCTGTAAGTGAAATCAACGGTAACGATTCAACCCCTATACGGTAACATTGGTGAATGACCTCCTTAAATTCATAAGGTGGTACAAATACCTCCTTGAAGAATCGCCTTACAAAATTCCAAGCGTCCGCCAATCCGGTAAAAAACCTATCTATTTTCTTTGAAAGCAGGGGCTTTCTGTCTTCTGCTTTTTCAGTCATACATTCTTTCTGATGGCTCGAAATTAATTAAATTATTCAAAAGGATGGGTGTCATATGCCTCAAAGTCCAAGGATTGATCTTAAGTCTGAATCACTTAGTGGCTTTTCGAAAATTTCACTGATTCTTTTATCTGCATTTGCACGCTCAAACTCCTCCCGATCCACTGACCCTGATTGTAAGATTATCCGTGATGCTGGACTTACTTTTTCTACCTCATCTACAAAATCCCAACCGCTCATTTCCGGTAAATTCAGATCTACTAACAGAAGGTCCACATGAGCTGTCTTAAGATATTCCAAGGCTTTACTTGGCGTATCGAAATAAACAAATTCAGTTCCCGAATTAATTTTTAACAAACGCTTCTCTGTTAAAATTTTTTGGATCCTATCGTCATCTAGTAAAAGTATTTTTTTGATCGGGGATATTTGCATCGAGGAAGTTAACAGTTAGGGTTGTGAGTTAATAATACGAAGATTAAAAAAATCTACCTCAAAAGTCACAATCTCATGCATTACTCTTGACCCATACAAAACACTTGGTGCTCACAGGAACTGGTTTATCTGATAAAAAATTTAGGAATGTGAATGTTTAACGTTCTGCTCGTCGAAATGATCCTTTTTCAGAAGCGTAACAATTTTTAGGCGAGACTAATCTTTTTAGCTAAGGCAAATTATGATAGACCTAAATACGACTTAATAATCATATAATCAGCTTATTAACACACAAATTAAAAAGTAAAGCTTCTTAACCATACTGACGATTCTGAATCCTTTCGAAGAATCTCCAATTAGATCAGCTTTTAGCAAACCGTAGAATATTTTGCAAAGAAAAATTCCAATTTCACCCTTAATCAGCGTCTGCATTTTGGATTTTCACCGCTGTTAAACGTTCGAAATCATTTCAAAATAAATTAAGAATTGACAGCAACTGAATGATCAATTCTACTCTTCCACCCTTATATCCCGAATAAAAATCTGCTCAGAAAAAGAGTTAGCAAACAGCACATGTCAGAAGTAGGTTGAGGGAAAAAATCATGAAATACAGAGCCAACACGCTTTGATTATATAATTCGGATTGTCCTTTCTTAACTCTCCTTTTTACCCAACCTATGGACCCTGTCCCACTGGAATCTTACTCAACCCGCCCTCCTGTTTTCCCAATGTGGGAATAAACACCTAATAAGTAAACGAAATCCCAAGCCTGCTTAGCGTTTAAATTGCGATCTAATACCCGAAGATTTATCGGCCATTTTCTTCTCCTTTTTTAGCTCCATTTACATCTCCAAAAATAATTTCAAGATCAAAACCGAGGCATCAATTTCAGCAGCATTTTCCAGACACTTTAGGCTGCATATCGGGGATTACAATCCGCCCTTAGAAAACGGGAACTAACAGAATCTTTGAAGTGAAAATCACCTTGGTTTTACACAGAAACATCAAGCATGAAGGTTACTTATCAGCAATCCTAGTGACCTCTTTCAGGTGAGTAATTAGCTTGCCTCACCTAGGAAGATTTGATTTTAGAATACTCAACAATTACTTCTTAGAAGACTTTCTCCAATTTCCGGTATTCAGACCATAGCCTACAAAAATCCCGAAATAACTACCCTTGGTAACTTGTGTAACTTCACCGATCTGAACAGAATTAGACATCAATGGATTGGTATAGTTGTTCAATCCGGTAATTCCCTGTTGGTATCTCAACCCTACCAAAAAATAATTCTCTTTCTTCGTCATAAACTTCTTACCTACATCTACTCTAATAGCGGTGCCGATCCTATTGATTTGCTGAAGGCTGGATTCTCCTGAACCCTCAAAGCCATTCATCGCACCAAGTGAAGTACTGGTAGAAAGTGTCAATCCGGGCTGGACGTAGAAATCCTGCTTTTTAATAGTAAAATTATACCTCCCTCCTATGGAAAAGGAAGGGGTGTACGCTGGCGGAACTATGGAGCGGAAAAGATAAAATTCATTTGTTGGATTTTTAATCTCATTTCTCATCCCATTTCTGTAAAACCCAAATTCTGAGTACAAATCCCATTTTTCAGAAATTGGAAATAAAAGACTTAACCCCGCATTTGCCCCAATACTGTTATCCATAGGCACTTTACTCCCATCCACAGAATTTGTGGCAGTAGAAAAAGAGCTAATAGCCCCAGCGCTTATTTCAATGGAAATATTTCGCTGTGCAAAGGCTGAAACTGAAAAGTATAGGAATACGATGAACAGTAGTGAGTGTTTCATGACAAGTAGGATAGGAAGGTTAGTAAAAGAATTAGTTAATCAAAAATACAGCTGAGGATAATCAACCCTAAACTTCAAGTCTAAATTTTTCTTAATCAGTTAGTTAAAAAACCTTACCTACTTATTTCTTACTTTTAACGGCTAATCAAGTCTCCGGATAACTAAATTTGAAAATGAAAAAGCTATTCTTTACCCTGATCCTTGCATTCACTGCTAGTTATTTTGCCATAGCCCAAACCTCCACCTACGACGAAGCCCTTGCGAAAGAAGTAGGCGCCGATGACTATGGAATGAAGAAATACGTGATCGCATTCCTTTACCGGGGAGACCGTGTCACTGAGTATTCAGATGAGCAGCGAGCAGAAATCCAAGCCGGACATATGGCAAATATCAATCGACTGGCTAAGGAAGGTAAAATGGTCATGGCGGGCCCATTCTTTGGAAACGAAGAACTGCGTGGACTCTTCTTCTTCGCTGTGGAAAGCGTGGAAGAGGCAGAAGAACTCACAGCTACTGATCCTGCCATAAAAGCCGGAGTACTCAAAATGGATCTGAAAGAATGGTATGGTTCGGCAGCCCTGATGCTAATGAGCGACCTTCACAGTAAAGTGGCAAAAGTCGAAATCTAGAATAATGAAAAGGCTAGCTTATCCGTCAAAAGCTCCAATGCACGGATAGACTTGACTGAATTCCCTTTCTCATTTAGTTCAGGACTCCACACGGCAATGCTGAACTTATGCGGCATTACGGCGGCTACTCCACCTCCTATCCCAGATTTCCCGGGCATTCCCACCCGAAAAGCAAATTCGCCAGCTTCGTCGTAAAAACCGCATGTGAGCATCACAGCATTCACACGTCTTGCATGGCTCTCTGATAGGATTTGACGGTTGGCGAAAATGGAGTACCCGTCATTTGCTAGAAAGGAAAAGGATTTGGCCAGATCAACGCAACTCATCTCCATGGCACAGTGAGAAAAATACACTTCCAACACTTCATCAATTGGATTGTCAAAGTTTTTGAATGATTTCAGAAAATAGGCCAAAGCAGTGTTCCGCTCCCCATGGGCTTTTTCCGAATTCTTGACATCTGGATTGATTTTCACACAGGTCTCTCCAGCCAGCTCATTTATAAAATCAGTAATCTGCTCAATGGGGCTTTCAAACTTACTACACAAGGCATCGGTAATAACCAAAGCTCCGGCATTGATAAATGGGTTTCTCGGAATTCCCTTCTCATATTCAAGCTGAGCAATGGAATTAAAGGGATCACCGCTGGGCTCCACATTCACGCGAGTCCATAGCTTTGAATTAAAGCGATGAAAAACCATGGTGAGGGTATGAACCTTGCTGATACTCTGGATAGAAAATGGGACCTGATAATCTCCTACGCCGTAAACATTGCCTTTGAGGTCCACCAACGCTATCCCAAACTGATTTGGATCTACATTGGCGATTTCAGGTATGTAGTCGGCGACTTTTCCCTTAAGATTCTCTTCTTGCACCTCATTATAAACTTCTTCGATTAGCTGCTGGTAGTCCATTCTGGAAAAGTGTGGAAAATTGGGAGAGAAAGAAAGAGATTTGTGAGAAAAGCTGGAAGACGGGAGACCGAAGACAGAAGCCCGCTTCGGTTTTCTGTCTTCGGTCTTCGGTCTTCTGTCTCTTTTTCAACAAGTAAAATCACACTCTTCTAATTTCTACCAAAGTTTAATAAAAAAAACAAATACCTCAGAATCTTATGTATATAATTTTTTTATATATTTGAGCAAGCTAGGTAATACAGCAAACTCATGTCGAACAATAATCTGATCAAAGGCTCACTCCAAACAATCATTCTCAAACTCCTGGAAGAGAACGAAAAGATGTATGGGTATGAAATCACCCAGCGGGTAAAGGAACTGACTGCCGGGGAAATCAAAATCACCGAAGGAGCACTCTACCCTGCGCTGCACAAATTGGAGGCTGAGGGTTTACTTAGTACCGAGATTCAGCAGGTGGACAACCGCGTGCGGAAATATTACAGCCTGACCAAAGACGGCCAAAAGGAAGTCACTAGTAAAATGTCTGAGTTGCAAGGCTTCGTGGAAAATCTCCAGCGAATCCTGACTCCAGACCTTAAACCTGGTTTTAACATTTGATTTTTTTAATATGAGACAGCTTTCAGCACCAGAACTTGATCAGGTAAAAAGAGCTATTGCAGCCAAGGAATTGACTTCAGCGGAAATTCTAGTGGAAATTTATGATCACTATGTAAGCCATCTGGAGAGTTTTGAAAGCACGGAATTCGAAGCAGAACTGGTTGAGTTGGAAGAAAAATTCAACTACTCCTATTGTCATGCGCTTCAGGCGAAATTCATCAAGGAAACAAAAAAGGAGATCTTTAATCTTCAGTGGTCAATTTTCAAGACCTACTTCACGTGGCCAAGATTTCTAATTACCTCTGTGTTCCTAGTCATTTATTTCCTCTTTTGGATGGATGTTGCCAACAAAACCAAAGTGCAACTTTTGATCATTCCAATTGTGGCAATTGTGATTCTATCAGCGTGGATTTACTATCGGTCTTTTAAAAAAGTATCGAAGATTAAACAAATGATTGCTAGTTCAAAAGGGATTCAATCTTCTTTTTTAGCCTCTATCATGATGCAGCTCTCTCTGATTACTTCTTCATTTAATTTGATGATTTTGCTTCCAAAAGTTTTTGATGTGCCTAATTATTTGGAGAGTCCTTATTTCATAGCTGGAACATTAATATTGTCCTTTATATACGTAAGCTATTCCCTGACGCTTTATGAAGCCTGGAAACTCAAAACTAAAACCGCACTAATTTGAAACTCACCTCCGACCAAATCGCACAAATTCAGTCTTCTCTTTCCAGCGGTAACATCTTCTATGATGACATTAGAATGGAATTAGTAGATCACTTTGCAACTGAGATTGAAGAAAAGATGGACGGGAGCACATCCTTCGATATACTGCTCCAAGAAAAACTTAATGAATTTGACCAGAAGAAATTTCAACGAACTCTCCTACTTCAAAGTCATGTAGGAATGCTGAAAGCTATTTTCAAAAAAATGCTTTCTTTTTGGCTACTCTTTAAAGTAATGTTCATGACCTACATAATTGGGGGTATTGTTAATCTTTTCTCCACCTATACGCCTGAATTCGCAGAGCGGGTTTTGAAGACAAGCTTTATTTTAACGTTTCTAGTGATTGCTATATTTGGATTGATCAGAACCAGCTTGCTCAAAAATTCTCAAACTGTAGCTGCAGGAAATACATTGTTTATGGTCGCGATGCTAAGTCAGTTTGCATTGCAAACAGAATGGTTGCAATGGACTGGATTTAGCAATCAATCCTTGTTATATGCCTTTGCCTTTTGGTTTTGCCTCCTATTAGTTGCAGGATTTAGAGTACTTTCAGGAACAGTCAAAAGAGTACAGCTTGTATGAAATTATCCCCTTCCCAAATTGACACCCTCAAAAAACTGATTTCCTATAAAGGCTATCCTGAGATCGATTTGCAATATGAGATCCTGGATCATGTAGCCTGCAAGGTGGAAATGCTTTTGGAGGAAAGCCCAACACTGTCACTAGACGATGCTTTCCGCAAAGTCCACGGTGAATTTGGGATTTTTGGGTTTTCTGATCTGGCTGAGTCTTATACCAAAAGTATAGAAAGACGCTATCGAAGATTTTTTTGGGAAGAGTTTGTGGATTTTTTCACGAGCCACAGAATCATTTACCCTGCAGGGATTGGATTTATTCTGTATTGGCTGAGTGTTAATACAAGACCGTTTGGGTATGAACTGACATTACCCGTCTGGGCTGTTCTTTTCTTTTTCGCAGGACTAATTTTTATTGCTGCAAGATACTATAGGGTGAATAAAAGTCTTGGGAACTATGTGGCATATAAAAGCACTAACAATTTTATGCTAATCCTTAATTTCTTTTTGCAACTCAATGTAAACGGTTTAAGATTTTTTGAGAACCCAGGTTACGTTATAAATTTTACTTTCAAAGGAGTTTTAATGGTAATTGGCATTCTGCTTATAGCTATATCATTTTTATCAATTTTTCTTTTACCTAAAGTGCTGGACAGATCCATCGCTGAAACCAGAAAACTTCAGGCGATTTATGAATCATAATTGATTCGTACAGGCAGGCTGCCAAAAGCCTAACTGCATCAAGAACACTATTCAATTCACGGGATTTCAGACTTTTAACCTTAGATTTTATAATTCCATAACCTTACTCCAAAATATTATTTGTACTTTTGCGCCTTCAATCAGGCAAACCATTGCAGAATATTCGGAATATCGCGATCATCGCACACGTTGACCACGGCAAAACTACACTCGTGGATAAAATCATCCATGCATCTAAGATCTTTAGAGAGAATCAACAGTTTGACGACTTGATTCTTGATAACAATGACCTAGAGCGTGAAAGAGGAATTACTATCCTTTCCAAAAACGTATCGGTTCGATACAGAGACACTAAAATCAACATTATCGACACACCTGGTCACGCCGATTTCGGAGGTGAAGTAGAGCGTGTATTGAAAATGGCTGATGGCGTAATTCTTTTAGTGGATGCGTTTGAAGGTCCTATGCCGCAAACCCGATTTGTATTGGGTAAGGCACTTGACCTAGGCTTGACTCCTATCGTAGTTGTAAACAAAGTAGATAAGGAAAACTGTCGCCCTGACGAAGTTCACGAGTCAGTATGGGAATTGATGTTCAACTTGGACGCTACTGAAGAGCAATTGGAATTCCAAACGCTTTACGGTTCTGCTAAGCAAAACTGGATGGGTCCTGATTGGAAAAACCCAACCGATTCTATCATTCCTTTGCTGGATGCGATCGTGGATCATATCCCAGCTCCAAAAATCGATGAAGGTACACTTCAGATGCAGATCACTTCTTTGGATTACTCCAGCTTCGTAGGTCGTATCGCTATCGGTCGTATCAAGAGAGGTACGATCAAAGTAAATCAGCAAATCGCCCTGATGAAAGCTGATGGCACTGTGAAGAAAATGAAAGTGAAAGAACTTCACACATTTGAAGGTCTTGGCAAAGCCAGCGTAGAAGAAGCATTTGCAGGAGATATTTGTGCCGTAACTGGTATAGATGATTTCGAAATCGGTGATACTATCTCTGACGTGGAAAATCAAGAAGCTCTTCCAAGAATCTCTATTGATGAGCCTACGATGAACATGCTTTTTACCATCAACAACTCTCCATTCTTCGGTAAAGAAGGAAAATTCGTGACTTCCCGACACTTGAGAGACCGTTTGATGAAAGAGACTGAGAAAAACTTGGCACTTCGTGTGGAGCCAACTGACTCTGAAGACAAGTTCTTGGTTTACGGTCGTGGTATTCTTCACTTGTCTGTTTTGATTGAAACGATGAGAAGAGAAGGTTACGAACTTCAGGTAGGTCAGCCACAAGTAATCTTCAAAGAAATCGATGGTGTGAAATGTGAGCCTATCGAAACTTTGGTAGTAGACGTACCTCAGGAGACAGCTGGCAAGGTGATTGAATTGGCTACTCAGCGTAAAGGCGAGCTGCTAATCATGGAGCCAAAAGGAGATCTTCAGCACTTGGAATTCAACATTCCTTCAAGAGGCTTGATCGGATTAAGAAACAACATGCTTACTGCTACGCAGGGTGAAGCAATTATGAACCACAGATTCACTGCTTACGAACCTTTCAAAGGCACTATGCCAGGTCGTACCAACGGTTCTTTGATATCTATGGAAGGTGGTCAGTGTACTGCTTACGCGATTGACAAACTTCAAGACAGAGGTACTTTCTTCGTAGATCCAGGAGATGAGCTTTACACAGGTCAGGTAATCGGAGAAAACTCCCGTGATAATGACATCGTGGTAAACGTGCAGAAAGGCAAGAAATTGACCAACATGCGTGCTTCAGGTTCTGATGACAACGTGAGAATTGTTCCAGCTAAGAAGTTCTCTCTGGAAGAGTCTATGGAATACATCCAAAAGGATGAGTACCTAGAAATCACTCCTAAGTCTATCCGAATGAGAAAAATCTATTTGGACGAAGGCGAAAGAACAAGAATGGCGAAAAAAGATTCTTAATTAGAACGTAGAGTCAATACTATATTGAATCCCTCAGACGAAAGTTTGAGGGATTTTTTTGTGGTTTTGTCAACCACAAATGCCAATTGAAATTATAAAGCGGACACCTAATTAAAATCACATTTCATATTAATCCCAAAGAGTCATGACCACGTGAACACTTATTTAACCTCCCACTTGATCAGAATGGTGTCTGTCAGATCAATAGATTTGATTTCAAAGCCTGCTGATTGACTTTGGCTCGAACCGTACCCTACAGAGGTTCCTCTTAGCATTATTCCAGGTACACGGTCAGCCTTTGAGTAAGTGATTTCTTCTATTTCTCCGAGAGTTTTCCCTGTGGATTGGGCAATTAGCTCAGCTTTAAACGTCGCATCCTGAATAGCCGCTTTGATCAGTTCGTTTTTAATTTCTTTCAGTTTCTCATCCGAGATGCCAAACCTAAAATTAAACTGCGTACTTGTTCCTCCATCAGCAAAGCGATTAATTATGATTCCTAATTGTTCTTTGGAAAAAGGGAATTCAGCTTCAATCCGTTGAACCCCGATAAATCCATCGTTGGAACGCGTATCGTTTGAAAACACAAAATTTTCCCGAACATTGAAGTCTGAGGTTTTGATTTTTTCTTTTTCAAACCCCAACTCAGAAAGTATAGCATACAAGCTGTCGGTCTTCATATTGAGCTGGGTGATGGCTCCTCCAAACTTTGGATCTTTCGTCTCAACAGTAATATTCAAAAATCCTACATCCGGCTTTTCACTAATTTCACCAGTACCTTCTACCGAAATTGTAGTGTTTTGGGCATTAACAACTGAAGTACTGATGAATAATAATATCAAAAACAAGCGAGTTTTTTTTAGCGCAGTCATATGTAATAGTTTGTTTTGCTTTACCATTGTCCATGAACCTCCTCACGGACGTATTTATCATAAATAGTCTTGACAGCCACCATCTGTTCATTAGTTAGCGGAGGCAATTGGCCTGCAGCTACGTTTGATTCTAATTGAGAGGACTTTGATGCTCCGGGGATCACCACACTCACTTCTTTATACATCAATATCCATCGCAGCGCAATTGCAGCTAATGCCCCTTCTCCTTTGAATAGATCCCGTAGCTCTTCCATAGCCGCAAAACCCTTTTCCAAAGGAACTCCAGAAAATGTCTCCCCCTTATCAAATGCTTTTCCTTCCCGATTGAAATGGCGGTGATCATCTTTAGAAAAATTTGTCTCCGGAGTAATTTTTCCTGAAAGCAAACCACTAGCTAAAGGAACCCGGACGATCAAGCCTACATCTTTTGACGCCGCATGACTAAAAAGCTCTTCCGCTGGTTTTTGCCGAAACATATTGAAAATTACTTGTACTGTAGAGACAATCTCATACTCCATAGCCATCTTAGCCTCCTCTACTTTCTCTACACTAACGCCCATAGCTGCAATCTTCCCTTCCGCTCTCAACTTCTCAAACAAACCAAAAACCTCATCCCTATTATATACAGAAGTAGGCGGGCAATGCAGCTGAATCAAATCCAGACGATTCAACCCTGTATTCCTCAGACTATCCTCCACATGACGGCGTAGTTTTTCGATAGAATACGTTTCATTGATATGTGGTTGTATGCGTCTCCCACATTTAGTAGCTACATAGATCTTTTCACTACGCTGGCGCACCGCATCTCCCACTGCAGATTCACTAAGTCCAGCATCATATACATCAGCTGTATCAACAAAATTAATTCCTTTGTCAAATGCAGTATGAAGAATTTCTTCTGCAATTTTCGGATCAAAAGGACTTCCCCAGCCACCTCCAACTTGCCAGGTTCCCAGTCCTATTTCAGAAATTTTCCAACCGGTTTTGCCTAAAATTCTATAATTCATACTGCTGATTATTAAAAGTAAAGAGAGGTTTATGATGGAAATGGCAGGCTTAATACTAACCAATTATTTAAAAGTAATTTAAATATTTATCTTTAGAATCACGGTTCAAACCAATATTTGTCCGTAAGAATAAACCTTCTAAGCCTTAAGCCTAAAACCAAATCAAATGAAGACAAGACGACAATTTATTAAAACAATCGGCGTGGCAAGTGCCACTGCTGTCTTACCTATAACCTCAATCGCTAAAGAAATGGCAAAACAGAAAATGATTCATCAAGTATATTTTTGGCTACATGACACAGCCAATACACAAGAGTTTCTTACCGAAGCAGTGCCTATGCTGGGTAGATGTAAAACTGTCGGCAAATTCGTAGCAGGTACGCCAGCCGCCACAGAAGATAGAGACGTAGTGGACCATAGCTTCCAAGTTGCTTGCACAGCATATTTTGACAGTTTAGAAGATCAGCTGGTATACCAAACAGATCCTCTACATTTGGAGTTTATAGACAAATACTCACACATGTGGAAAAAAGTCCAGGTATACGATATTGCGATCTAATTAAGATCTAAAAGCACCTCTTACTCGTATTTAATTAAACAACAGCTAAGCATGGCCTTATGAAAAACTCAAAATGGATTTTCGGACTAGTAGTCATTCTCTTTTGGTCATGCCGGGATAAGGAGGAGATCGTTCCTGACCCCCAATCCGAACTAGTAAGAGGTGCTATTTTTGAATCTATGCAAGAATGGTATTTCTGGAATCAGGAACTTCCGGCTGTTGTCAACACTGCTAATTATTCTTCCAATGAGGAATTTCTAGATGCAATAATTTTCAAGCCACTGGATAGATTCTCCTACCTTACTACCCAGGAAGCTTTTAATAATGCCTTTGTAGGAAGAAATGCAGGTCATGGTTTTGGTTTTGCTTTCGATGCCACTGAGAGATTGTATTTAACTTTTGTTTATGATCAAGCTCCTGCAGGTCTTGATGGCTGGCAGCGTGGTTGGGAAATTTTGGAAATAAATGGAAAGCCTATATCAGCTTACAAAACAAGCACGGGAGGGTATGATTTTCAGCTAGGGCCTTCCGATCCAGGGATTACCAATTCCTTCACCTTCAAATTACCGGATGGTTCTACTACCACTAGATCAAATATGAAAGCTGAGTACCAATCCAACTCGGTATTGCATAAAGAAATCATAGATGTAAAAGGTAAAAAAGTAGGATACTGGGTGTACCAAAGTTTTAAAGCTACAGCAGGTCAGTCTCCCACCAAAAGTCTGGAGGTAGATGAATCAATGGCGTTTTTCACGGATGCAGGAATTGAGGAGTTGATCATTGACTTAAGATACAATGGTGGAGGCTCGGTAGCAGTCGCAGAACAAATCAATAACTACCTGATTCAGACTTCCAATTCGAATCAATTGATGTACAAGAACAAATTGAATTCCTTAAAAACTAATCTCGAGAAATCTGTGAATTTCAAGAAAATTGGAAATTTGAATTTAGACAAACTGATCTTCATTACTTCAAGAGGCTCTGCCTCAGCGTCCGAATTGGTCATTAATTCATTGAACCCGTACTTTGATATCACCCTAGTCGGAGACAACACCTTTGGTAAGCCTGTGGGATCTTTCCCCCTTTCTAACTACAACAACACATTAAAGGATAACAATGTGGAGTTGGTACCAATCACATTTGCCACTGCAAATTCAGAAGGTAAAGCTGAATACTTTGATGGATTCCCAGCGGACTTCGCCGTCGGAGACACCCCACAGTTTAACTGGGGAAACCAAAACGATCTTCGATTAGCAGCTGCACTTAGCGTGATTGAAAATGGAAATGTGGGTGGAAGGCTTGTCAGTTCTTTTTACAGACCAAAATGGGAAATGATTGATCAGTTTAAAGGTTTAGAGCAGGAGAATTCCCAGCTTATTGATCGCTATTTCTTCCTATGCCGATCAATCAGTACGTCCATTACCTCATCTAACTCATACCCCTTCGCTTCCAGCAAAACTAGGTAGTGATAAAGCAAATCCGCCGCCTCTCCCATAAATAGCTCCTTATTGTCATCCTTAGCTTCGATCACAATCTCCACAGCTTCCTCACCTACCTTTTGCGCAACTTTGTTGATGCCTTTGGCGAAAAGAGAAGCTGTATAAGACTTATCAGTTGGGTTGTTTTTGCGGTCTTTGATAATCGCTCTCAATTGATCTATAAATCCAGTTTTGGATGAATTCACCTCATCAAAACAGGTATCCGCTCCTGTATGACACACAGGGCCTATTGGATTGGCTTTTACTAAAATTGAATCTCCATCACAATCAACTGAAATGCTTACCAACTCCATAAAATTACCGGAAGTTTCCCCTTTAGTCCAAAGACGGTTTTTGCTACGGCTGAAAAATGTAACCTGATTGGTTTCCTTGGTTTTTGCTAAAGCCTCTTCATTCATGTAGCCCTGCATTAGCACTTTGCCAGATATCGCGTCTTGCACTATAGCCGGCACCAAACCATCCATTTTTTTAAAATCTATGTTCATATTTCTAACCTTTGAGGTTTTCAAAACCCCGAAGGTTTTGTTTATTAATTTGTAGTATTTACTTGACTTCGATCCCGGTAGCTATACGGGATGCTCAGTCTGGCACAGGCTCCATTTCTTACTTTATCAGATCTAGAATCTAGCGTCTTGATACTTATGTCTTATGTCTCTTTTACTTCCTTATACTGATTTCAGAATCGGAGAGATACCTCTTCAACTCAGGAATCCCAATTTCCTTAAAGTGAAAAATGCTTGCCGCCAAAGCTGCATCTGCTTTGCCAAAGGTAAACACATCTTTGAAATGTCCCATCGTACCGGCACCGCCTGAAGCAATCACTGGAATGGAAAGCGCGGATGAAATCTCCGCCAGAAGCTCATTGGAAAATCCTGACTTCGTCCCGTCATGATCCATGGAAGTAAGCAAAATCTCTCCTGCACCACGGTCACACACTTCCTGAGCCCATTCCTGAGTTTTCAGCAAAGTTGCCTTTCTTCCCCATGTGTATGTACAAAGTCAATTCCATCCACATTTCTAGTATCGATAGCAACCACAATGCATTGAGAACCGAATTCAGCTGCCATTTCATTGATGATCTGTGGGTTTTTCACTGCCGAAGAATTGATGGAAATCTTATCTGCTCCAGCATTCAGCAATACTTTTACATCCTCCACAGTAGAAATCCCTCCGCCTACTGTAAAAGGAATATTGATTGCTTTGGCCACTTTTGTCACCAATTCCGCTAGGGTTTTACGCTTATCCACCGTTGCAGTGATATCCAAAAACACTAATTCGTCAGCCCCTTCGTCAGAGTAGAGTCTTCGCCAACTCCACCGGGTCACCCGCATCACGAAGCTCCACAAAGTTCACTCCTTTAACCGTTCGGCCTTCTTTGATATCTAGGCAGGGAATTATTCTCTTTGTTAACATTTTATAGTATTCAAAACTTCAATATTCATTATTCGGCATTATTCATTCGAACTTAAGTTTTTTGATTTACGAAGTACGATTTACGAGATCAATTTTAGTGTTAAGCATTATCCCAATATTTAACCCTTCAGGATAGTCAGAATTAGAAATGTCGATTGAGGTTCAATTCAATCTCGTAACTCCAAAATCGTAATTCGTAAATACACTAGTAAATCATACAAACGCTGCCAATTCCTCCAACGTCACTCTTCCCTCATAATACGCCTTTCCAACTATCGTCCCATAGACACCGGTTTTTTCCAGTTCTTCCAGATCTTTAACTGAGGAAACACCGCCACTTGCGATCAATTTTTGCGCCAGGGATTTCTTCTAAAATCTCTTTGTATAAATCCGTAGATGGACCTTGAAGCAAGCCATCTTTTGCAACATCAGTACAAATCACATAGCTAATTCCTTTAGCGACATACTCTTTGATAAAAGGAATCAAATCCACGGAAGTAGTCTTCTTCCCAACCTCCTACAGCAATTTTTTTATTTTTTGCATCAGCACCCAGTATTATTTTCTCAGAACCATAGTTTGTGATCCAGTTTCCAAAGAGCGCTGCATTCTTCACTGCAATGCTTCCTCCTGTCACCTGCTTGGCTCCGAGGCTAAATGCTTTTTCGATTTCCTCATCCGCTTGAATCCCTCCTCCAAAATCAACTTGTAGGCTTGTTCCTGAGCTGATTCTCTGCAAAACATCCGCATTCACAATTTTTTTAGCCTTGGCTCCATCCAAATCCACCAGATGTAATCGTTGAATACCGGCGCCTTCAAAGCGCTTGGCCATTTCCAACGGATCGTCATGGTATTCTTTTTTGCTGCTGTAATCGCCCTGACTAAGTCGGACGCACTTGCCTCCGATGAGGTCGATTGCTGGAATAATATACATTAGGATTGGAATGTTTTAATAGTGAAAGATTTGAAAATTACGATTTACGATATGGGATTTACGAGCTCAATTGTAGTTTTCCACATCCTACCCATACTTAGCCCTTCGAGATGTTAAGAATTGGGAATGTTGATTGAGGTTCAAGCCAATCTCGTAATTCGTAAATCGAAAATAATTGGCTTTAAATACTGAGGAAATTGCTTAATAATTTCTCTCCTACTAAACCGCTTTTCTCAGGATGTGCCTGAATAGCATAATAATTATCCCGATGTAGCATGGCTGAGAAATCATGAATGTAATGCGTCTGAGCTATCGTTAAATCGCTCAACTCAGCATAAAAGCTGTGCACATAATATACAAATGGCTCTGCTGGCAAGTCTTTCAAGAGTGGAATATCCGCAAGATTCTCCAATTCATTCCAGCCCACATGTGGCACTTTGAATTCCTGAGAATTCTCTGGCACAAAGCGCTTCACCTTCACCGGAAAAACCCCCAAACACTCCGTATCATTTTCCTCAGAATGCTCACAAAGCAATTGCAAGCCCAGACAAACACCTAGAAAAGGCTGTTTGAGGTCTTTGATCAAGGTGTCAAGTTTTCGCTCCTTCAAGTACCGCATTGCTGTACTAGCTTCGCCTTGACCAGGGAAAATCACTTTATCCGCGGCTCGGATTACTTCTGGATTATCCGTCAATTCAGCGTTTGCACCTAGCCTCTCCAAAGCATAGAGCACCGACTGCACATTGCCGGAATTATATTTAATGACTGCTATTTTCATTTTTAAGTATCAAGACGCTAGACACAAGATTCAAGAATAGCAGTCTCTCATCTTATGTCTAACGTCTAATGTCTATTGTCTTTTTTCTAAAAGCATCTCCTCCAGCACCTCTTCTATCTCCGGAAGCGACTCATACAGTTGCTCGTAATTCTCGATCACAAAGTATTTATCCTGAAAGCGATCTTTCCAGTATTCCTGATTCATTATCCTTCGAACATCATATTCCAGATGGGCTGGTTCATTTGAAAGGCTGAATTTAGTCTCTCCTGCCGAACTTAGGATCCCCGCGCCGTATATTTTTAATTCACCATCCTCACGAATCAACCCAAATTCTATGGTAAACCAATAGATCCTGCTAAGCAATTGTATCGCCCAAGGGTTATCAATGTGCTTCAAAGCAATCCCTGAGAGCTTTTCTAGAAAGTCTACATAAGGTTGATTAGTCAGCAAGGGCATATGAGCAAAAGCGTCATGAAACATATCAGGTTCTTCCAGATAATCAAGCTGCTCCATCGTGCGAAGCCAAGTAGAAGATGGAAACCTTCTGTTATTCAGCAAGCCAAAGAACAGGTCATCATCGATGAGGCCCGGAACCACCTGCACTTCCCATCCAGTACTTTTTGCTAAAACCTGATTTAGTTCTCTCGAAATTGGCGATTCTATCAGCAGAAAACTTCACCATCTCCACACCTTCCAGATAAGCTTTGGAAGCGGCCTTTGGTAGATTCGGCATCTGTCGCTCGAAGAGAATTTTCCATACTTTGAAGTCCTCCTCTGTGTAAGATTCATACTCCTGCTTAAGCTTTTGGAGTCGGGGATCACTAAAGACCCAGTTTTTTTGTTTTGTGTTTGCGTTCATGGTATTTGGGTATATTCTGTTTCGATTATTACAAATTCTTTACTCGAGCTATTTGGTCTAACTCAGAATTAATTATCTGACTTATTTCTTCCGCCTTATCAACTATCATAAAATGTTCTCCTCCTTCTATTAATATTGAATTTTTATCACCTGTAGGAAGTATTAACTTATCATTCGCCCCCTCAATTTTTAAAACTCTTTCAATTTTTTGTTCATTTCTCCAATTCAACAACTCCTTAACAGCCCATTTGGTAAAATTCAAATTAGAATCATCTAAAATCTCGTGAAGCAAAGTCTTGTTTTCCGTACCAAAAAGGTAGTATGCCAAACCTCTTGGAGGATCAAAAACCCACTTCGGCAGAAACCTGACAAAGCCAATTTTACCTATGAATCTAAAAATTGATCTTAAATCCTTCCTTGTCTCTGCTGATGAAATAAGAATAGTTAGAGTTGGTTTCAACTTTTTACTCATTTCAACAGCTATGAGTCCTCCGAAACTTACACCTAAAACACCAAAATCTTCCGTTTCATCAATTTCAGAGGAAAGTCTAAGAGCATAAGATTCAATGGGCTCATCCTTAAAGGGATCAATCCAATCAATCGGTATAAAATCCGCATTGAGAAATAAATTTTCAAAGACTCTTTTATCAGCTCCCAAACCGCTTATTCCATAAATTTTCACGTCGTTCTAATTTGAATTAGCAACTGATAAAAATTTTAATGAAAACCGTGAAATAAAAAAGGCCCATTCCACTAGGAATAGGCCTCTATATATTTTTACCAAAAATCCATAGTCATCCTATTCCTTCATTGAAGATGGTAGTAAGAATGATGTACGTAAGTTCTTGGTGTCGGATTCACTTGAATTTTTTCATTTGAAATGCTTCTTTGCATTTCATACTGCTAAGATAGGCAATGTATCATCAAAAGCAATTTCCTTAAAATCTATCTATATTTTGCACAGCTTTAAAAAAAACAGAGCCCCCAAACGCTCGGAGGCTCCTGCAAGCAAAGAGTGAAGATTAATTATACCCAAAATTACCAATTCTGACGAATGATAAAAGTCATCCAAGTAATATTTACTATTTACTCCATCATACTTTTCTTTACACTACTCCTGATTCTGGGGCTTTTTATCGTAATCCCCTTAAGCATCAGTCCAGTAGGAGGGAAAATATCTTTTTTGTTTATTCGGATTTGGGCAAGGGTATGGTCTTTTCTATCTGGTATTCGATATGAATTCCACGATCGTGAGCTTATCGATCGATCTCGGTCTTACACATCTACGTCTTTAATCATCGCTCTTTTCTGGATGCTGCTATAATTCCGCTGGCCATTCCTCAGCAAGTAAGAGCGCTGGGGTAAGAAAGAATTATCCAAAATCCCTTTATTTGGCTGGGTGGTAGGTAAAGTTGCTATCTGGGTAGATAGGACTGATGCCCAATCAAGAAGGAAAAGTATAGATCAGTTGGTGGTTTTTCTAAATCAAGGGATCTCGGCTGTGGTGGCTCCTGAAGGAACCCGAAATGACAGTGATGCTCCTTTGCTACCTTTCAAATCCGGGGCATTTCGTTTATCCGTAGAAACAGGCATTCCTATCCTACCCATTGCTGTTATCGGGGCCAACAAGGTGATGAAAAAGGGATCACTTCTTATATGCCCAGGTAAAGTCAAGATTTATTTTTCCAAACCGATTCAGCCCAGTTCAGCCTCTGAAAATGCGGTAAATGAACTTTCGGAAAAATGCCGGTCAAGACTAGAAGCGATGCTTCTTACACATGAATAATGTTATCCTTGGGCTCTTCGTCAATGGCATCGATAGTCAACTCTTCAAAGAGAATATAAATCGCTAAATAACTCATTGGAATAGTGACAAAAATCCCAACAATAAAAAAGAGTAACCCTGCAATATTGAGCGCGAGAAGTACCAGTAGAAATAGGAAAAACTTCAGCCAATTTGTTTGAATTAGTTTACGGCTAAGCTCCATAGAAGTCCAGAAATCAAAGCCTCCAAAAATCACAAACAAGAGACAGAATAAATACCCTACCAGCAGGTAAACCCCGGGTATTATTAGGAGCAATATACCTCCCACAATTAAAATAGAGCTGATTAAATTAGTAATAACCAGATTCCACCAATATTTAAACCCATCAAAAAAATTCTGAAAATCAAGATATTCTTTTTGACTTTGCCGGTTAGCAACCAAGTAAAAGCCGCAGACCAATGCAGGTGCTAAGAAGATACTATATAGAAAGGTATAGTCTTTTAAATAAAGCGTAAATCCCGCTTGAATTGCACCAACCAAAACCATAAAGCCGATATGGAATAAAGCACGGGATTTGAACATCTCCAGGCTTTTTCAATGATATCTCCTATGTTAAAATCTACTCCGGAATCAATGATTCGCTGAATTTTATCTTGATTCATATTTAATGTATAATATCGGCAATGAGGTCAATCATCCTCCTTTTTTTAATCTAGCGGACGGAAGACAGAAGACGGGAGATAAAAGTGGCCTCAATGCTAAAGGATATTCTTCTTCGGTCTCCCGTCTTCCTGGTTGCTAAACCAAGAGATTTATGGTTATTGGCAGCAGAGAGATAAATAAAATTACTTAGTAAAAGCTTCTAATATATCATGCTTAGTGATGATGTGAATCTGATTTTGTACATCACGAACGAGCACCGCTTTCTCCTTTTCCACCATAGAAGAAAGTACATCTAGCGTACTATCCAATGCCACGAAATGCATGGAATCCTCCATCACATCAGCAACAGTAGCATCTTTCAACGATGGGTTATCAATGATTCTAGCAAGCAATTTATTATCAGTCAGGCTACCTACTACCTCTTCATTTTCCATCACAGGAATTTGTGATACGCTAGTGCTATTCATAAGACCTATTGCATCCTTTACAGTGTCAGTTTTAAGCACAGACACTAAATTATACGCACCAATTCTTTGCGAGATGATATCACGTGCTGTGGAAAAAGTTTTATCCTCTAAGAAACCATGGTTTCTCATCCACTCATCATTATATACTTTACCTAAATAGCGTGTACCATGATCCGGAAGAATAATCACCATCTGATCGCCTTCCTTCAGGTTATCCTTAGCCCACTCTAAAGCTCCATGAACAGCCGATCCGCATGACCAACCTACAAACAAGCCTTCTTCTCTGGCCAAACGTCGGGTCATCACCGCAGAATCCTTATCCGTCACTTTGATGAAGTGATCGATCATATCGAAGTTCACATTCTTTGGAAGAATATCTTCTCCAATTCCTTCGGTGAGGTATGGATAAACTTCTTTCTCGTCAAAAATTCCAGTCTCTTTATATTTTTTGAAAACCGAACCGTACGTATCAATTCCCACGGTCACCACATTTGGATTTTGCTCTTTCAGATATTTAGCTGTTCCACACATAGAACCGCCAGTTCCTACTCCTGCAGCATAATGGGTGATTTTTCCGTCCGTGTCATTCCAAATTTCAGGACCTGTGGTCTCGTAGTGAGCTGCTGTATTGGAGAGATTATCGTATTGATTTGGGTAAAAAGAATTCGGGATATCCTGATTCAATTTCTTCGCAATAGAATAATAGGAACGTGGATCTTCAGGAGAAACGTTTGTAGGACAAACGATCACTTCTGCCCCTACAGCCTTAAGAATATCTATCTTCTCCTTAGACTGCTTATCCGCCATGGTGAAAATACACTTGTAACCTTTAGCCACAGCTGCAAGGGCTAAGCCCATACCTGTATTGCCGGATGTTCCTTCGATGATTGTCCCTCCCGGCTTGAGCAAACCTGCTTTTTCGGCATCCTCCACCATTTTGATAGCCATACGATCCTTCATAGAATTACCTGGATTGAAGTATTCCACTTTCACCAGCACCTCGCCTTTGATATGCTTTGCAAGTTTATTCAGTCTGATCATCGGAGTATTTCCGATGGTATCGATTATTGAGTTGTAGATCATAGTCGGTTACATTTGGTCCTATTTGGTAATCAAAAATAAAGGAAATTTCCGGGGGAAGCGATTACAGGAAAGTTAAAACAGAATAAAGTTCTGCATTATCAAACCAATTATGACCTGGGAACTCGAAAAGCTGCGACTGAAACCTGAACAGTGAGACTTGTTTACACCTCTTTGAATTCCAATCGCTTCAATACATCGAGCGTCACGTGCATAAGGATCGCTGCGACGAAAAACATCCCAAATGTCCCCCCAAACAGTGCCCAGACAAACTGCTTGGATGCAATAAATGCTACCACACTAAATGCCAAAGCAGGGAATAAACCGAAAAAGACAATACCCCCAATCATAAACGGCTTGATCAATTTTCTATCCCAACCCTCATCCAAAGCGATTTGAGGAATGATATTTATTCCAAAACCCACTAAATATACCTCTACTGTCGCAACTAGAAATAGCGGAATAATGAACCAGTTTAATCCAGCTATAAATACTGCTGGAATGATCAGTGCTAAACAAAACAAAGTGATTTGGAGTATATCCAGCTTGATCATGTTCCAAAACTTGGAGGTCCAAGATGCTGGAATCAGAATGAAAAATGGCTTTTTCAGATCTCCCACATTTGCTCTGCCTATTCCAGCAAAGAAGTATAGAAACAGCATAATCAAGAGATATCCATAGACGAAGTAATGGGAAAACCACTCAAAAAGAGAAAGCACAGCCAGAACAATCCCTATTCCAACCATAATTAGAGAGTACAGTCCAAATAGTGGGTGAAAATCCTGTCGTGAACTGTGCACGTAATTTCTCCAGTAAAAGGCCTTGGCACCAGTCCCAAAGTCGGGAAGAGCAAGCTTCTTTTTAGTATTTAGACTATAAGAACTTTCTCCAACCTGTTTTTTGCCTTTTACTTTTTCTAGCTTTTCCTCATTGGACTTGGTGGCTTCGAGTACATCTTCATAATAATAACCGGAGAATCTAATCACCAATTTCAAAATCACAAAATAGGATATACCGTAAAGTAAAATGAAGCCAATAGACAGGATGGCATTTCCATGTGATAAGTAGCTACCAATCCCTCTACTCCAACCTACAATCGGAAAAAAATCAAACCAGGGGGAAGAAATCCAAGCAAACATTCCTTGCCAGAATTTCTCTGCCATCAAACCAGGAATGATAATCATCCCTGACAATAAAACGGCTAAAACAATCACCCCAGTGCGAATGAACTCCATCACATCGTACTTAGAGTTTAGTGTGTAAACCAAAAATTTGATCGGGGAAACAATGAAAAAGAATAAGGCAAAAGCCAGTATTAAAAAGATAAAGTTTGCTACAGTAAGGTCAAATGTGTCAATCGCCTGACTTGACCCATATCCCACAAAGATGATTGCACCGCCTAAAGAAGGTAAAATTGACCTTACCATATAGTAAATCAGAATATTCTCTGGCTTGACAGGTGCGGTAAAAAGTAAGTTTACATCAGCCATTTTGAAAAAGCTGACATTTTTTTTTGTGGCGCTATACAACTGATAAATGAGAATAACCAAGGCCAGTATTGTCACTCCTCCCACGATATTTTGCAAGGCAAAATTCACTTCAGGTAGGCCATTTATATCCAATTCTGGCAGTTCCTGGCTAGAGGTATCATCATCCCTGTTTTTCATGCGCAGCCAATACATGAAAAATATGTATCCAGCGATAGCTGCATATGGCAAAAGCCGCATCGGGTTTCTAAGAATAAGCTTAATATTATTGATCAGAATGAGAATATCCTTTCTGAACAGCAGTCGGATTTCATTCATCTTTGGTCATTTCTAAAAACAGATCTTCAAGAGTCGTTCCTTCTCCCTGGAGCGACTGAATCTTCAAGTTTGCCACCGTATCATTGCCGACGATATTTCCATCCTTCAAAATCATCACCCGGTCAGCTATAGACTCCACACTGTCGATCAGGTGAGTACTGACCAAAATGGTTTTTCCAGCCTCTTTTAATTCTCTGAAAACTTTCTTGGTGTTTTTGATCGCTTTTGGATCCAAACCGATCATCGGCTCATCAAAGAAGAGCACTTCTGGATCTGGAAGTAATGCACAGCAAATCGATACCTTTTGACGCATTCCTTTAGACAGGTCACGTCCGAGTTTATCTTTTTTATCTGCTAATTCAAATAACTCTAAATATTCATTGGCTTTCTCTTTCCACTCTTTCACTCCGTAGGCTTGGGCAATGAACTGCATATGTTCCTGTACGGTAAGCAAATCATATACATAGGGAGTCTCTGGAATGTAACTAAAAAGTCGCTTAGCCTCCACGCTCAAATGATCGAATCCGCCTAAAGTAATTTCCCCGGATGTTTTGCGAAGCAAGCCAACAATACATTTCATAGTTGTACTTTTCCCGGCACCATTCGGCCCCAACAGTCCAACTACCTCCCCACCTTGTAGTTCAAAGGAAATGTCATTGACAGCATTCTGCTTGCCATAAGTCTTTACAAGATTAGTAACACTTAGCATAAAAATAATTTTGAGATTTAACTGTGAACTGATTTCAAATTTGAAATTTCTAATCTCAAATTAAATTATCCTTTTGAACCTGCCAGTAAGTAAAGCACCGCCATTCGTACCGCAACACCATTTTGCACCTGCTCCAGAATAATAGAGTGTTCCGAATCAGCCACATCTGAGCTTAATTCCACTCCTCGATTAATCGGCCCAGGATGCATGATTACGATTTCCTTATCCAACTGACTCAAAAGCTTCTTATTGATTCCGTAATAAAGTGAATACTCTCTTAAGCTTGGAAAATACTTGATTTGCTGTCTTTCTAGCTGAATTCGCAGCACATTGGCCACATCACACCACTGAAGTGCTTTTTTTACATCCAGCTCTACTTTCACGCCGAGACTGGCGATGTATTTTGGAAGCAAGGTAATTGGTCCGCAAACCATCACTTCAGCGCCTAACTTTTGTAGGCAAAAAATATTGGAAAGTGCTACTCTGGAGTGCAGAATATCTCCGATAATGGCGACTTTTTTCCCAGCTACATCTCCTAGTTTTTCTTTGATTGAGAAGGAGTCCAGCAAAGCCTGAGTTGGATGCTCATGAGTACCATCACCAGCGTTGACTATGTTAGCATTCACATTTCTAGAAAGAAAATGTGGGGCTCCGGGACTGGAATGTCTCATGACCACCATATCTACTTTCATAGAAAGTATGTTATTGACTGTATCTACAAGTGTCTCCCCTTTTTTCACTGAGCTATTGGAAGAAGAAAAATTTACCACATCAGCGGAAAGTCTTTTCTCAGCAAGTTCAAATGAAAGTCTTGTGCGTGTAGAATTCTCGAAAAACACATTCGCTATGGTGATATCACGCAGAGAAGGCACTTTTTTGATCGGCCGATTGATGACTTCTTTGAAATTCGCTGCCGTGTCAAGAATAAGCTGGAGATCATCCTCTGTGAGGTTTTTGATTCCAAGGAGGTGTTTCGTACTGAGTTGCGACATGGTTAAGCTTTAACTTTCTCTGTGATCCAAATTGCGTCTTTTTCATTCCCCTGCGCTGCCCATTCCACCAGTACATATTGGCTTTCCAGCGTATGCACACGGACTCCATAGTAATCTGGCATGATAGGATAATCCCGGGTGAGCTTGCGATCTACCAGCACCATAAGTTCGACTTTCTGAGGCCTGCCAAATGCGATCATCGCATCCATAGCAGCCCGTACTGATCGTCCCTTATAGAGCACATCATCAACCAAGATTACTTTTTTGCCTTCTACTAGAAAGTTGATTTTTGTTTCGTTGGCTTTGAGCGGAAAATCTCTCCTGCGAAAATCATCTCTATGAAAAGTGGCATCGAGATACCCTGAGGGAACTTTCACTCCTGAAATTTCTTCCAGAAGTTTTACGATTTTATCCAACAATATCGGCCCTCTCGGCTGCAAACCCAGAAGTACGGTATTGTCAAAATCATCGTGATTTTCGATCAGTTGGTGACAGAAACGTCTGAGTATGATCTCAATCTGTCCTTCGTCTAAGACAAGCCTTTTTTGCATGGGGTAGATTTGCGGGTAAATATAAAAAGAAAATCTAGTCTGGGAGTTGTTCTGGCTTATACAAATCCCCATCCACCACTATTTTGGTGAGAAAGTAAACTTCCCGGATTTCATCTGCTCCAGCTTCATTCAGGAATCTAACACGTTGGGTTCCGGAGAGCAAAAAGTACCTATCATACCAATGAATCAACCTTAAACTTGCCAAGTTCGTGTCACGAATGCGTTCCTTCTCATTGACCAAACCTAATTCAAATTCCTGATTTTCGAAGATTTTTTCACCATTTCTGAAAAAACTCAACTTTATAATCTCGTCTTCCACATACATGTGGTAAAAATCCTCCCCAACTATCGCAACTTCCCCAAATGCTTCCGGATAAGTCGTTATAAATTCATCATACGAGGTAGCATTGTCCCATAGAACCTGCCCTGTCTTTGCAACTTTTGCGAAGTGCGCAGATACATATCGATACTCAGGTACAGTTTGGTAGCTACTTGACATTGGGAAGCGATTGGCTAAATAGGGATCTGAAAATGTAGTAGCTCCCATTCTGCTCCATCTATCATATCTATATCCTGCAGTGGGAGAATACATTCCGTTTTGAAATCCAGACCTGCTATTTGAGACTGAATATTGATCAAAATAAACGTAATAAGCATCCGGTGTTTGCCGAACGTCTCGTATAGAATAAATACTATTTATACTAGGTATTCTTTCTTTCTCAAGTTCTTTTAGTATTTCGGCATCCCGCTTTCCTTTAGTTTTTTCGTTGAGGTAATTATAAAAATTTGGAAAATCGGCTAAGGTGTAAAGTTTAAAATCAAACTCACCAAATTCATTGATATCCATGATATACATTCCTTGATAAGAATTCCTCCGCTCTAAACCGAAAGCTCCTATCATTGCCTCTTGGTAATTACCCGAAGAAAGTAAAATCCCGTCTATTATTTCTTGACCTGGATCTGCAAACTGATCCACTTTCACTTCCTGGATCACATTTCCGGTCATATCATACGTATTGATAATGATATCACGATTTCTGTAAGCACCCTTCCTACTCAGTACCACTTCCAATGACCGGATCTCAGGATTTTTTTTGATTTGGAGAATCTGCGTATCATTCCCATAAATCCCCTGTAGGGTATGAACACTTTTGGTCAATATATCATGGATTTGCAAAACTGGTCTACTATCCGAACTCCCCATGAAAATGGCTTTTTGATCTTGTACCAAAAACTCCACCAACTCCATATCAAGGACATTTTCTATCACAAACTCTAGCCCTTGCTTAGTCTGCAAATCCACTTGAAGCAAATACTTATCGGCATTCAGAGCATACCCTTCAGTGAAAAGAATAAAAAGCTGGTTTTGATCTACATCATATCCTAGCATATCGTACCCGTCTTTGACAGGAAATTGAATAACCCCTTCTTTAGAATCCAACCGACTATCAGCAATAAAGTACTGAAACACTCTCTTCATGTTCAATCCCTTGTCGGGGAGTGTCCTGAAGCAAACTAATCCAGCTTCTGACTCTATCATTTCAAATAATGGAGCATCCAACTCAGACTCTACTTCAAAACGTTCAATAAATCTGACCTGTGCAAAGATCCCATGACTTAGTACTGAAAGAAAAAGTAGTAGAAGTATCCTTTTCATGAACCCATTTTTAGAAGTAAATCAAATGCTTCTTTGCCTACCGGCAGCACAGAAAGCCGGGATTGTTTTAGCATAGGCAAATCGGATAGCCTATCCTCATCCTTAATGGCAGCTAGTGGAATTGCATTTTTCAAAGGGCTTTTCACCTTCAGTTTTACAGCTGTCCAAGCCTCGTCCTTCGGGTCAGGGAATTGTTCCTGACTCACTTCAGCTATACCTACGATTGCTTTTTCCTTGCCACTGTGATAAAAAAACACCAAGTCTCCCATTTGCATTTCTCTAAGATAGTTCCGAGCTTGAAAATTCCTCACACCATCCCATATATCTTCATTTTTTGCTACGAAATCGCTCCAAGAATATGAACTTGGTTCAGATTTTACCATCCAGTATTTCATGATATATTTTGGTTGAATGTTAAAAAGTCCTCGACTTGAATAACGTAAATGCATTCTTTCTGTTCAAATCCATTAGAAATAAGAATCCATCCTACTCCTTTCCAATGCTTTGCAAAGCTGATCTAGATAGAATATCACATTTCAATTTTAAGTTAACCCATAGCCCCTTAAATTGAAACATTATTTCAAGACATTTGTCTCATCACTTTCATTCAACCCGAGAAATTTTGGATCATAAGACTCTTCTGAAAAAAATCAAACTCAGCATACAGCTGATGGAACTTCACGACGAAAACCCATTCAAAATACGCAGCTACCAAAGTGCGCTGATTTCCTTAGAACGTGGAGATCAGGACATTATGTTGCTAAGCGAAACGGAACTCGCAAAGATTCAGGGAGTTGGAAAAAGCATGGTCGATGCTATACAACAACTCAAAGAAACCGAGACTTTCCCTTTTCTAGAAGAACTGCTTGCCAAAACTCCGGAAGGAATCTTGGAAGTGCTACAGATTAAAGGCTTGGGACCGAAGAAGGTTAAAATGCTTTGGGAGGAACTTGGCATCACTTCAACTCATGAACTTATGGAAGCTTGCCAGTCTGGAAAGGTCGCCAAAATCAAAGGATTTGGAGAAAAAACACAGCATACAATTATCCAGAATCTTGAATTCAAAGCTTCCAACTCTGGAAAATGGCTTTATGCCGATATTGAGCACATCGCCGGACATTTAAAAGAATCCTTTCTAGCGTTAGCTCCAGAGGCAGATTTGGCACTTGTAGGGGATTTTGCCAGACAGCTGGAAATCATCACCGAGGCAGAATTTCTATTTGCCTCAGATGAATTACCTACGGTAAAGTCCCAAATCAAAGCAATGGACTCGATCGAATGGATCTTACTGGAGTCCGGACCGAGAACCTTGCGTGGAAAAATGAAAGATATCGACCTCCGAGTTTCAGTTCATTTTTGTTCCAAAGCTGATTTTCTTTGGAAAAAGCTTTCCTTAACAGCCGCACCACTTCATCTGGAAGCACTGGTGGATGAAAAAGAAACTGTAGCTCAAAAACTTCAGAAAAAGGATTACTCTAGTGAAGAAGAGTTTTTCAGCATTAACAACCTCCAATTTATCCCAGCGGAAATGAGAGAAGGTTTTGGGGAGATAGAACTGGCAAAGGAGAATAAAATTCCTGAACTATTAACAGACCAAGACCTCAAAGGAATTCTTCACAATCACTCCACTTATAGTGACGGAAAACACAGCCTGAGACAAATGGCAGAGTATTGCAGGGAGCTAGGATATGAGTATTTAGGTATCTCTGATCACAGCAAAACAGCTTTTTATGCCGGGGGACTGACAGAAGATCAAATTCTAAAACAACATCAGGAAATCGATGCACTGAACGAGGAAATGGCTCCTTTTCGGATTTTCAAAGGTATAGAAAGCGACATTCTATCTGATGGAAAGCTTGATTATTCTGATGAAGTTTTAGCAAGTTTTGACTTTATCGTTGCATCCGTTCATTCCATTCTGAATATGGATATCAAGCGAGCTACCACTCGGCTGATAACCGCGATTGAAAACCCTTACACTACGATTTTGGGCCATCCAACGGGAAGATTGCTTCTTCGTCGTCAGGGATACCCAATCGATCACAAAGCCATCATCGATGCCTGCGCGGCAAATAATGTAGTCATTGAAATCAATGCCAATCCTTGGAGACTAGATCTAGATTGGAGATGGGTTCGCTACGCCATGGATCAAGGTGTGATGCTTTCTATCAATCCAGATGCACATGCGATGGAAGGCTATGCCGACATGAAATTTGGCGTACTCGTAGGGAGAAAAGGCGGGTTAACTAAAGAGATGACGTTGAATGCTTTAAATGCAGACGAGATAGGAAATTATTTTGATAAAAGGCTGGAAAATTTGAAAGTCAAAAAGTGAAAACCTTGAAAGGAAAGAATAGAAGCTCAGAAGTCTTGTATCTTGCGACTTCAATCAAGGACTAACACATGAAATGGACTAATCACCCACCCAAAATCATCCTTCAGCGCTCGTTTTTATTTGGGATCACTGGCATTGTACTCTGCTTTCTTGCGCTATTGAATTCATATTTAAGAGTATTGGATGCGCCAATGGGCCCTTTAAACGGTGTGGGATTGGCTTTTCTGTTAGTTGGATTGAGTTTGGCTGTATTGGTGATCCGTCAGCGAAAACTTACCCCAGAAATCAAAGAGAGGGCGCAAAAGATGATTGTAGTATTGGCGGTGGGATTGCTTTTTTTTATTTTGACTCTATAAAAACTAAAACTAAGCTGTTATTTTTTCCGTAAGCTCTAAAGCAATTAAACTTCAGAGACCTATGAAATCGCACCTTTCTTACTTCGCAATTCTATTTTTCCTATCTACTTACACCTATGCTCAGCAAGCTGATAATTCTGCTAAACCAGAATTCAAAATAGTTACAATTGTAGAATCAATAAGTTTGAGGGGAAATGGTGAGTCAAGGATAATTGATTCACAAACTGAAGTAGATGATTCTGAATATGCATCTTTTAAAACAGACGGATCCAAAGCTAAAAACAGGGCACTAGAAGGAAAGCATATCAAAATCGACAAGTTAGAAGAAATAAAACTGCGTAATATATTCGATGGATTTGAGGTCGCTCCTAAAAACGTAGCATTCAATGACGCAATGACTTCATCTAAAATCAATAGCATGGTGAAAGAGGGATGGAACCTAGTTTACGTCACTTCAGCAGTAGAAAGCGATGCTGGAGATGGAGACCTAAATGGCATATTAATCACTCGGCTATTTTTTTCTAAGTAAATACGAACCCAGGCGTTTATTAGCACAAAAAGGCAATTAGCTAGTGATTTCTTTATAATCTTCAATCTGTGTAAGCATTTCTCTGGCTTTCATAATAGGATCCCATTCATAGTTGCCAAATAGGAATTTAAACCAACGCTTGTCACGGTTTTCATAGCGAATATTGACAAACAACCAGATAGCAAGTCCTGCAAATGCAAATGTAATAAGCACTTGAATGACCCAGAAAACAGGGTTTACGGTTCCTATCCAAGAAGAACTTAGAAAGAATGTTGTCCAAAATGGCAGTTGTAACATAAGAATACGCGTAACCCATAAAGTAGAAGATAGTAGGCTCGCAATCTTTTTTTGTGTGCTGATCACTGGTGAATTGATGCTTACTACCGAAATCAGAATCAACTGATAAAGGTATACTCCCACGGCTATTTTATTTACCAATGAGATAAACCCGAAAGAAATCAGAAAGAAGTAGTTTCCTACAGGAAACAGATTAATCAACAATACGTCCAAGAAAAATACCCAGAGAATCCCCACCAGAACTGTGACTATTTTGATGGGTCTCATAGCCGTCAATTCACTTTTCACCTTCATTTTGGTGATATCTAAAGCATTTTTGCGATTGAAAACCAGCTGTTCTTGAAGCCTTTCATCGTAGGATTTCCAAATTTGTTGCAGTTCTATATCTTCCATGATTTTCTTTATTGAGCTGTGATTTTCTTTTTCAATTGTTGTTTGATTCGAGAGAGCTTAGTTGCCACATTGCTTTCTGATAAGCCTAGTACTTGGCCAATCTCAGGGTACAAATAACCATCTAAGTAAAGTAGGATTAGCGCCCGATCGACTTCCTTAAGTTCTTTGATTAGAGACTGTAAAAGATCCCTTTTTTCATTTGCTTCGCTTTTATCCTCTGCCAAGTAAATGGCGGTTTCAGACAATGGCTGAATAATCTGATTACGCTTTCGAGTTTTTCTATAATTAGAAATAGCCACATTCAAAGCGATCCTGTACATCCAAGTACTCAACTTAAAATTCGAATTGAAACTAGGGAAAGCCTTCCATAGCTGTAGGATGATTTCCTGAATTAGATCCTCGCGATCATCTTCATCCTTGCAATAGGAATTTGCGACTTTGTAAATGATCCCTTTGTTGGATTCAATGCTGGTCAGGAAATGTTCTTTTTCTACGGACAAGGACTCGATGGTTGGCTGTAAAACTCTTTCAAACTATTATTCGCAGATCATTCAAAAAAATCACAGTCATGAAAATAAAAATTTAGAATCGTTTATGATTATTATAATTATCCGCAAAGATGCCTGTCACCTTAGATTCTTTGCTTATCTGGCCGGAAGACCGATGACCGATGACTCCCGCACTGGCGGGACAGGATGAAGCAGCCGCAATCCTTAAGTTAAGATATCCTTTTTTGCTTTTGATTCCATTCTGGCGCAAAAGCGGATATACCTTATGATTTTTCAAAATGAAGGAATTGAACTAAGTAGAAGTCAAAAAAAATCAAATCTCCATTTTTGAAAAAATAAGTCAATCACGTCACTCTGCGAAACCTCTGTGATCCTTGTAGTTAAAAAAAAGCCCCGAACTCGTCATTCGGGGCTTTCAATCTAATTAAAGCAACTGATTAATCAGCTTTCTCTTTTTTCTTTACTACAATTGTCAATTCTGTGCCTTCTCCAGAATAATCGGCAGTGATAATATCGCCTTCAGAAAGATCTCCTTTCAGGATCTCCTCAGCAATAGCATCTTCAAGGTATTTCTGAATAGCTCTATTTAGCGGTTCGCTCCATATTGCTGATCATAACCTTTCTCCGCCAAGAATTCTTTGGCTTTCTCAGTCAATTCGATCTTATATCCAAGATCTGTGATTCTAGAGAACAATTTGCCTAAGCTGATATCGATAATCTTAAAGATATGCTCTCTGGTCAGAGAGTTAAATACAACGACATCATCCAATCTATTTAAGAATTCTGGGCTAAATGCCTTTTTCAATGCAGATTGAATCGTTGACTTCATCACTTCATCCATATTATCAGATCTGGCCTGACTGGCAAAGCCAATTCCTGCACCAAAATCTTTCAAGTCACGAACTCCGATATTAGAAGTCATGATGATAATTGTATTTCTGAAATCTACTTTTCTACCTAGACCATCCGTCAAGACACCATCATCCAATACCTGCAAAAGAATATTGAATACATCAGGGTGAGCTTTTTCTATCTCATCAAGAAGAACCACTGAATACGGCTTTCTTCTAACCTTCTCAGTCAACTGACCGCCTTCTTCGTAACCAACATAACCTGGAGGCGCTCCTACTAATCTGGATACAGAGAATTTCTCCATATACTCAGACATATCAATTCTAATCAAAGAATCGTCTTTGTCGAAAAGATAAGTTGCCAACATTTTGGCTAATTCAGTCTTTCCAACACCAGTAGGTCCTAGGAAAATAAAGGAACCTATTGGCTTTTTAGGATCTTTCAATCCTACTCTAGTTCTCTGAATGGCCTTAGTCAACTTCTTGATTGCCTCGTCCTGACCGATTACTTTGCCTGACAAATCACCGTTCATATTCAAAAGCTTAGCGCCTTCTTTCTGAGCGATTCTTTTGGCAGGAATACCTGTCATCATAGCAATCACTTCAGCTACATTATCTTCTTCTACTGTAAATCTCTTAGACTTACTTTCTTCTTCCCATCTATTTTTAGCTGTTTCCAATTGCTCGAGCAATTTCTTCTCCTTATCCCTCAACTGAGCCGCTTCTTCATATTTCTGAGATTTCACCACTCGGTTTTTCTCAGTTTTGATGTCTTCTACCTCAGCTTCAAGTTTAAGAATATCTTCCGGCACATGGATATTATTGATATGGACTCTGGCTCCTGCCTCATCCAAAATATCTATAGCCTTATCTGGCAAGAATCTATCGGAAATGTATCTATCGGAAAGTTTCACACAGGCAACTATAGCCTCATCGGTATAATTCACATTATGGTGATCCTCGTACTTATCCTTTATATTATTCAGAATCTGCACTGTCTCCTCTGGAGTAGTAGCATCTACCATCACCATCTGGAATCTACGAGCTAGTGCACCGTCTTTCTCGATATACTGACGATACTCATCAAGTGTAGTTGCTCCGATACATTGGATTTCTCCACGTGCCAAAGCAGGTTTGAACATATTAGACGCATCCAAAGATCCAGAGGCTCCACCAGCTCCTACGATAGTATGAAGCTCATCGATGAAAAGAATGACGTTTGGAGATTTCTCAAGTTCATTCATCACCGCTTTCATTCGCTCCTCAAACTGACCTCTATATTTGGTACCCGCTACTAGGGAAGCTAGATCCAACGTCACTACACGCTTGTTGAAAAGCACTCGTGAAACTTTCTTCTGAATGATTCTTAATGCTAAACCTTCAGCGATTGCTGTCTTACCTACCCCGGGCTCCCCGATCAAAATCGGATTATTCTTCTTTCTTCTTGAAAGAATCTGAGCAACTCGCTCGATTTCTTTCTCACGACCGATAATTGGATCAAGCTTATCGTCTTCTGCCATCTTGGTCAAATCTCTACCGAAATTATCCAAGACCGGCGTTCTAGACTTCTCTGCTCCTGGCTGTAGACGCACCAGAACCACTGCCTGTAGAACCGAAAAGCTTAGAACCGTCATCATCGCCATCTTCTGCCTCAGCTTTGGAGCGAGGAGTAGAGTCAGATGACATTTCAAGCATCTCTTTTACCGAATCGTAATTGATTTCAAATTTGTTAAGTATTTGCGTGGCGATGTTGTCTTCATCTCTCAAGATGGAAAGAAGCAAATGCTCCGTACCAATTAGCTGACTTTTGAAGATCTTCGCCTCCAAATAAGTTATTTTCAATACCTTCTCTGACTGTCTGGTCAGAGGGATATTTGCCATATTTTTGACGTTGTGATTTGCGGTGCCTTTAACAGCGCGTTCTATCGCATTCCGCAATTCATCCATTGGCACTCCCAATTTCTTAAGAATGGAAACAGCAACACCTTCTCCTTCGCGAATCATCCCCAGCAAGAGGTGCTCCGTGCCAATGTAATCATGTCCAAGGCGAAGAGCTTCTTCGCGGCTAAGAGAGATCACCTCTTTGACTCTGTTCGAAAATTTTGCTTCCATTTAATTCCTATCTGATTGTTTAATAATCCTGTACGTATGTTACCGAATTTGTTTTAAAAACACAATCCTTTTGCAGATTGTTCAATGTTTTTTTACAGACTTTAATACTATGCTTTTAGATGCTGGCCCTTCGCAGAACAACAAATCCAGAATGCTAAGGTTGGGATCAAAGTCTAAGCCAAAAAGTTGAAAATAAGACTCAGGCTGATAGTATTCTCGCTTTGAAAAGGGCACTGAGGGCACCAGCTGTCCTCTTATGTCCTGCATCAAGGAAGATCCTATCTTTGTTATACACCCGCATCTTGACAGGCATCCCAAGAAGTTTAAGACAGATTGTCAGTAAATCCCAGTTTAGATCCCACAAACTCTCCGTATTCTGACTGAAAACCTTCTCAAAATAAGGGAAATAATATTCATAGAAAGGGAGCTTTCCCATATGCACTTTGAATCCCGCGGAGGTGGATTTTCGCCCAATTCTGTGTGTAATCAATCTTAATCTTTTGGAGAGAGAGCCGAGGTCTTCTACCTTGGATCGGAACACTGAGCGTCCCCGTTTTATTCGCTAGACGGATTTGAGTTCGGTTGAAATAGGATTGCCTTTGATATCGTTCTTCTGGAAAAAAGATCAACTCCTCCGCATCAGCAATAGCAGCGAAAAATTCAAGATTCGGAAAATAATGCAGATCTACTGCAATGCGCTTTACCATCCTAGTCTAATTCCTCCACTTTCCCTAAGCCTTCTCGGAGCACTTCCACTTCGTATCCAGTACAGTCCAATACCGTTGAGGCGACATTTTGCCCATAACCTCCATCAATTACAACATCGACGAGATGCTGAAATTTCTCAAAAATCAGTTCCGGATCAGTACTATACTCGATCACCTCATCTTCGTCATTGATGGATGTAGTGAGTATCGGATGCCCCAATTCAGACACCAGCATGCGAGGCACATTGTGATCTGGGACTCTAATTCCGATTGTTTTCTTTTTGCTGTGCAAAATCTTGGGCACCTGATTGCTCGCTTCCAAAATAAAGGTGAATGGGCCTGGAAGTCCTTTTTTCATCATCTTAAAAACCGGTTTATCAATCATTTTGGTGAATTGGGAAATATTGCTCAAGTCGGCACAGATAATCGAAAAGTTGTGCTTTTTGGGATTGATTCCCTTGATTTTGCAAATGCGCTCTACTGCACGCAAATTCATTATATCACAGCCCATGCCGTAAACAGTATCTGTAGGATAAATCACCACACCACCATCACGGAGAATGGATGCAATTTCTCTGATCTTGTCAGGATCAGGGTTTTCCTCATATAGTTTTATCAATTCAGCAGGCATATTTTTTTATCTACTTGGCAGAAATTAAGCTATCCCCTATATACTTTATCTACGTGGAAGGAGGAGCGAT